>JAFYMP010000015.1 GCA_017556585.1 Bacteroidaceae bacterium | reverse complement strand
CCGGCTTTTGGTGGTAATGGCTTAACAAACGACAGCCTCACCCACTTCACCAACTACGATCCTCTGTTGAAGCGTGACGGTAAAGGTTGGTTAAAACTCTATTTGCCAGCTCGCACAGCAGTATGTTTAAAAAAAGTTGAAGAATAAAATTCAACAAATTGAACATAATTAAATGAATAAGACCGAATCAATGATTCGGTCTTATTGTATATCAGTCCTATATGAACATAAAAAAAGAGCTATTTAAATAGCTCTTTTTAGAGGTACCAGGCAGATTCGAACTGCCGTAGACGGTTTTGCAGACCGCTACCTAGCCACTCGGTCAAGGTACCATAGCGCCATTTGCGAGTGCAAAGATAATGCTTTTTTTGAAAGGTTTATAATTTTATCTGTTTTTTATAGATAAAATATCTACCTTTACGCAGATAAATGGAAAAAAAGGTAAAAGAGTACATAGAAAAGAACAATCTTTTGCAGAAAAAAGATCTGATTCTGGTTGGTATAAGCGGTGGAGCTGATAGCGTTGCATTGCTACGAATTCTACTATCTGCCGGTTATAATTGTGTGGCAGTACACTGTAATTTCCATCTTCGTGGCGAAGAGAGTAACCGCGACCAGATGTTTGTAGAACACCTCTGCGCTTCACTTGGAGTAAAACTTGAGATCTGCCACTACGATACCAATAAATATGCATCGGATAATAAAATCTCCATTGAAATGGCTGCGCGTGAACTACGCTATGCCGATTTTGAAAGACTGCGCAAAGAGTATGGAGCTACTTGCATAGCAGTGGCACATCATCGTGACGATTCGGTAGAAACTCTTCTTATGAACCTGATGCGTGGAACCGGAATTCGCGGTCTTACCGGTATAAAACCAAAAAATGGAAATATTATCAGACCTTTGTTGCCACTTCAAAGATTGGAAATTGAAGAGTATCTGAAAAGCATAGGTCAGGATTATGTTACAGATAGTACGAACTTAGAGGCCGATTATACCAGAAACAAAATAAGGTTGCATCTGCTTCCGCTTATGCGTGCCATAAATCCAAATTCCGATAAATCTATTGAGAGTACGGCATTGCATCTGCAACAGGCATACCTTATATATAATGATGCTGTGCAAAAAGCATTTGCAAATGTTGTAAAACAGGAAGATGGAAATCTGTATATAAATATAGATGCTTTGCTGTCAACACCTTCGCCATCGACCATACTTTTCGAAATTCTTTCCGTTTACGGATATAACGAACAACAAGTGAATTCCATTATGGAATCTTTGAACTCCGAATCGGGAAAAAGATTCGCTTCAAATAGTTATCTGCTTTATAAAGACAGAAACAGATTTGTATTGATGCAAAACAACGAAATAGATTTTTGCGTTGATGTAGATTTAAGTAAGGCCGATAATGTAATATTGCCCGATGGAAGAACCTTGCGTTTTGAATTTAGAGAGGGTAGTGCAGAGATAAATAAGTCTAAAAGCATAGCTACTCTCGATGCCGATAAGGTAGGTGAAAGTCTAATAGTCAGATTATGGAGGCAGGGAGATAACTTTGTGCCATTTGGAATGAAAGGCAAAAAGTTGTTGAGCGACTATATGACAGATCGTAAGTTTAATATAACAAAGAAACGCAACCAATGCGTTGTTTGCAATGATTGCGCTCTTATATGGGTGGTTGGTGAACGTTCAGATGACCGCTATCGTGTATCCAACGAAACTATCCGACAGTTGGTAATATCTGTAAACTAACCGTTTAGTCTAATTGTTGCAGAAGTTGGTCAACCAACGTATCTCCCAGAGATTTTGCTCTCTCTAAAGATTTGCGTGCTGCAGCTGTTTTATTGGTGCGCATATAGCAAATACCTAAAAGTCGATGTATATCGCTTATCTCCGGCTCCTCTTCTGCAAGTTTTTGCAACAGTGGCAATGCCTTGTCTATTTCTCCTACACGAACAAACAGACTTGCTTGTTCCAGTTTATAACCAATATCATCCGGTTCTAAAGTAAGGGCATGTTCAATATCCTTCAAAGCCAGTTCATACATCTTGGCCTTAATCTCCAATTGTTCGCGAATATAGTAGAAGTTTGCATTCACATTGTAACTGCCCAATAACTCTTCGTATCTGTACAAATCTACTACAGCTTCGCGGTTATTGCCGGCCCTTTCATTCAGAAGAGCGCGTTCCTGAATATACTGTGCAGCATATAGCGGAGTAGGGGTACCCGATTTTGCAATAGCACTATCCAACAGGGCTATCTGTTCTTCAATACCAATTTCCAATTGATGACTTATGGTATATGCTAAAAGATATGTCTCAGTCGATGCCAATTCGCTTTTGTTCAGTTCTGTATAACAATTGTATGATTCCTGATAACGCTCCAATGAATACAGAATATTACCCTTTACACGTTGATAAATAGGACTGTTTTTAATGGCTATGGCTTTTTCTATCTGTTCTAATGCAAAATTCAGATTCCAGTTCTCTACACTTACGTTATTGCCGCTTGTGATAGTGCTATAGATAAGATTTGCATAGTCGCATAATAATTCGTTAGTACTACTATCTGCCAATTCAATAGATTTTTCAATAAGCGATACGGCGTATGCATGTTTTGTGGAATCTGCTTCATTTATGAGAAAAGCACCTTTATTAAAATAACCGTCTGCACTGTTTGGGAATTGTGCAATATAGTCATCCAGCAGTTTGCCATATTCATCAGTCGATAAATCTTGTTGCATCATAAAGACGTATGCAAGTGCATTCTCTATTTTTTCAGGCAGTTGTTTTTTGATTCCTATATTTTTATAAGCATTTTCTACAAGCGATACTGCTCCTATCTCAATCTGGTCTATAAAGTTGGCATCTAAAGCATAGGTGCATGTATCTGTTTCTGTATTGCATTTCTGAACAATACCTATTACACCGCCTCCTGCATCAAGTACCGGACAACCAAAAAGTGATGAATCCGGGTGGCAGGCAAGTGTGTAGTATTTATTTCCATTAGCAACATCTACACAATTCACTACAGTTGTTTCTACGGGTTGAATCTTTTTTTCTGTAGAATAGGGTAGAATATATACATTCTGTTCTACTGTAGCCGCAACAGATGTCAGGGGTAATGTAGTCAGCTTTTTGTCCTGATTGATTGTGAATTTTGCTACTTCGTACATACCATTGGCACCTGTCAAAAGTTCTGCACTGCGTGCTATCTCTTTGCCATCTATAGTAACAATACTATCTGCACCTGTCATAAAGGTGAGATCTGTATAAACAGTATTGCCATTACATATAAAACCTTGTCCCTGGTTATACTCTTTACCCTCTTTGTACGATACAATTTTTACAACACTGTTCTTTGCACCTTTTACCCATTTGGGTTGTTTGGGTGCTGATGTTGCAGAAAGTGATACCAATGCAACTATAACTGAAATAATTATCTTTTTCATTCTTCGTTTCTCTGTTTAACAATTTCATAAATAAGAACGCCGGCTGCAACAGAAACGTTAAGTGAACCGATATGTCCTAAAATAGGGATCTTAACCCATTCATCACACAGCGCCAGATGTTCTTGTGGAATACCTCTGTCTTCTGCTCCCATAATGAGACAAACAGGACCATCGTAAGTACCTTTTGTGTAGCTTCTGTTTCCCTTTTCTGTGGCTCCGGCTATATGAATGCCGCAGTTCTTCAGATATTTAATACTCTTTGTAAGATTATCTTCTCTACACACAGGTATGGTGTGTAGTGCTCCTGCCGATGTCTTGATAGCATCTGCATTTACACTTACACTGTTCTTTGATGGAATAATAATTGCATCTACGCCGGCACATTCTGCAGTACGTGCTATAGCACCAAAGTTACGTACATCTGTAACACCATCTAACAGCACAAAGAAAGGATTCTTTCCCTCTTCAAATAGAGTAGGGACAATATCTTCTATATGCTGATAGGTAATCTGTGTGGTGTATGCTATTACACCCTGGTGATTCTTTCTTGTAATACGATTCAGCTTTTCAACAGGCACTCTCTGCACTGGTATATGTCTGCCTTTGAGAATGTTGAAAAGTTCTCGTGACAAATCGCCCTGCAAATCTTTCTTGATAAGCAACTTGTCTATCTCTTTACCAGCTTCAATAGCTTCTATTACGGCACGTATGCCAAATATCATTTCATCTTCCATTGTTCTCTATAAGTGATTTAGCATTTTCAATTGCTGCTTTTGATAGGGTAGTACCGCTCATCATCTGCGCAATTTCTGTTATTCTTTCTTCTTTATTCAGTTTAATAATTCCTGTCTGAGTGGAATCATCATCATCCTCTTTATACACTTTGTAGTGATAATCTCCACAAGCTGCTATCTGTGGCAGATGAGTGATGGCTAAAACCTGGTGACCGTCAGCGCACATCTGTTGCATCATCTGTGCCATTTTATCTGCAATAGCTCCAGATACGCCTGTGTCTATTTCATCAAAGATGATGGTAGGAAGTGTCTTTGCTCCTGCCAAAAGTGATTTGACAGATAGCATTACTCTGGATAGTTCACCACCCGATGCTACAGCCGATAATTCTTGTACCGGAACAGCTTTATTGGCAGAAAACATAAAGCGAATATCGTCAGCTCCGGTTTCATCATATACCTCTTTGGGTTGTATATCAACCTTGAACTGTATGTTAGGAATACCCAACGGGACAAGCATAGAACTTATCTGTTTCTCTATGGTTACTGCTGCTTTTTTTCTGGTAGCAGTAAGTTCAGAAGCTGACTTTTTCAGTTCCTTTTCGGCTTTGTTTATCTTCTTGGTAAGCTCTGCAATTAGTTCATCGAACGAATCAACTCTTTCCAATTGCTTGCCATATTTCTCCATTATGGCTATCAAATCTGCTACAGAATCTGCTTTATACTTCTTTTCTAAAGTGTAGATAGTGTCTAAACGGTCATTAACCTGTTCCAATCTTTCGGGATTGAAGTTGATACTCTCTGCAGCACTATCAGTCTCTGAAAAGATATCTTTAATTTCAATTAATGCACTTTCTGTACGTTCTGCCAATTCTTCTGCTCCTGAATAGTTCTTAGATGCCTGACGCAATGCCTGTAATGCCTGTTTTAAGTCTCCTATAATACCGGTTTCGTCATTGTCAAACAGCGAAGAGGCTCTATAAAGTTGCTCCTTAATCTCTTCGGCATGTTCCAGAATTTCAAGTTCTTCTTCCAACTCTTCTTGTTCGCCGTCAACTAACTTTGCTTGTTGTAGTGTATCATACTGAAAACGAATGTAGTCCAAATCGGCACTGTTAGTTGCTGCTTGAGATTCCAATGCGGCTAACTCTTTTTTCAATGAACTATATTCAGTATAAACATTAAGATATTCATCCTTGCAGATACTATTATTGGCAATGGCATCCACCAAATCGGTTTGGAATGATTGGGTTCCCAATGCCAGGTTTTGATGTTGTGAATGAATGTCTATCAGTTTGCTTGCCAATTCTTTTAACTGTGCAAGCGTAACCGGTATGTCATTTATAAATGCACGACTCTTACCATTGCTGCTCAAATCTCTGCGCAGAATGGTATCTGAGGCATCCATCTCTATATCGTTGTCGCTGAAGAATTTTTCCAGATTATATGACGATATGTCAAAATGTCCCTCTATGGTACAGCGCTCAGCACCTTGACGAATAGATTTTGTATCGGAACGTTGTCCGAATAGCAGGTTCATAGCACCTAAAATGATTGATTTACCTGCACCTGTTTCGCCGGTAATAACCGAAAATCCCTTATGAAAATCTATTTCAAGATGTTTTATAAGTACGTAATTGTCTATAAGTATTGATTTTAGCATTATTTTGATGTTTTAATGGTATTCCAATCCGATGATAATGATGGGTTGATGTTTTCAAGAATGGCAACAACGTTATCTTTCTCTTTATCTAACCCTTTTGAATATATATTGATCAATTCATCTTTCTTGATTTCTGTGAACAAAACAGGAAGTATAGATGTACTTTTAGCCTGTTTTGTAGATTTTAGCAGTTCAAGTGATTCTGTAATAGTGGTACGACCACGATCCACATTTGTAGCCATATCGTCTAATCCTTTGCGATGATAGTCATATTGCAATTGACGAAATGATGATAGTGTACCGTTCATATAATCGTTTATTATGCTGTAACGATTTGAATTGTTGTCGAAAGAGCGCCATCCTGTTCCTAACATCTGTGAATTAGCGGCTAAACTCTCAGCTTCGCGTAATATATCAGTACCGCCCATTGGCGACATAGAGTCAAAATCCAGCCCTATTATAAAGAGTGAATAGAATGCAAGAATGGCTGTAAGATTGTTTGTTACATTGCCGGGAGTGTATTCTATTCTATCTTGTTCTGTATATGTAAAACCTACTTCGGTATCATGAAAATTGAATACAGTAGTGTTGTAGGTTGAATTAAATACAGGACGACTGCTCTGCACCATAAGTTCAGCTTTGCATTGTCCCGTTGATGATTCGTAAGAATTGACCACCATATTGAAACTGCAAACAATACGTTCTCTTTCTGTAAAATGATAATTTGTCCAAACCTGAGTGGAGAGAAACTCTTTAATTGCAGTTTCTAATGATGTAAAAACATCCTTATCTGTACCGGAAATTTTTGCAGTGTTCATAGTGAAAGTTGCATTTATTTCCTGTGCTTTAAGATTTAGGGGTAACAGAAATAGCAGACAGCCCAATATAGATAACAGTCTCTTTACTATGGTTTTGGCAACCTCCTTTTTAGATTGTAAAGGGTAGGGGGTACTTCCCTCTTTATCTATTATGGTTACTTTGTTGGTGTCGTGACCAAAACCTGCACCTTTGTCGCGAAGTGAATTTAAGACTATGAAATCCAGATTTTTACGCTCCAATTTTCCTGTTGCGTTATCGAATTCGTGTTCTGTTTCCAGTGCAAATCCTACTAACTTTTGTTCCGGGCGTTTTATAGCACCAAGAGATGCGGCTATATCGTGTGTAGGTTTTAATTCCAATGAAATATCGCCTTTACGCTTAATCTTTTCTGTGGCTTTCACTGCAGGAGTGAAATCGGCAACGGCAGCAGAGAGAATTGCGGCATCTGATTGTGGAAAATGTTGCATTGAAGCATTGTACATCTCTTCTGCCGATGTTACATCAATTCTTTTTATGTTAGGATGATTTGTCTTTAAATTAACCGGACCTGCTACAAGAATAACCTCAGCACCGCAGGCAGCGCACTCTTCGGCAATGGCAAATCCCATTTTTCCCGTAGAATGGTTGCCTATAAAACGAACAGGATCTATTGGTTCATAGGTTGGTCCCGCTGTTATCAGGACTTTTTTTTTTGATAGAGATTGTGATGTCTCAAAGAAATCTTCTAAAACACGTACAATCTCTTCCGGTTCTTCCATACGTCCTTTTCCTACCAATTTGCTGGCCAATTCACCCTCGGTAGGTTCAATAATGATATTGCCGTAGCTACGTAAAGTCTCTAAATTACGTAGTGTTGCCGGATGTTTGTACATATCAAGGTCCATAGCAGGAGCAACGAACACTGGTGCTTTCATTGAAAAATAGGTAGTAGCCAACATGTTGTCTGCAATACCATTTGCCATCTTTCCAAGTGTAGAAGCTGTGCAAGGCGCTATTAACATAGCATCGGCCCATTGGCCTAAATCGACGTGGCTGTTCCAGGTTCCGTCCCTTCCTGAAAAGAATTCGCTGATGACAGGGCGTTGTGTCAGCGCAGAAAGAGTTATAGGAGTGATAAACTCTTTACCGGCAGGAGTTATAACAACCTGAACATCAGCACCTTTTTTTACTAAAAGGCGGATTAGCACTGCAGCTTTGTAAGCCGCAATGCTTCCTGTTATACCTAATACTATATGTTTACCTTTCAATGTACTATCCATTGTTGTATAATATATGTTTGCAATCTTATCTGTAGTTTCCGAATAAATCGGGTGAGGAGTTTGATTGTGTAATCTTAGCCGATTGCAGTTTGATTCTGGTTAAAACCTGTTTGGTATTTAAAGCAAAATCGCCCTGTAATATCCAGGAATAGTATCCGGGATCAGCTTTCAAAACTTCTGCTACAGGTTTGTCCTTATATTTGCCAAAATTGAAAACTTCAACACCTTTGTCATTATAAACTATGCGACCTGCAAAATCTACATTTCTGGTATGCGAAGAAAATTCCGATAACCACTGTATGTTGTTTTGTAGTTCGGGATAATGATCTAACTGTGCCTGTAGAACTTCGTATGTGGCACGAGTATCGGCATCGGCACTATGTGCATCTGTCAAATCTTTATGACAGTAGAACTTATATGCTGCCGACAGAGTGCGCTGTTCCATCTTATGGAATATAACCTGAACATCTACAAATCTGTGGCGTGAGAGATCAATATCTACATCAGCACGCAAAAATTCTTCAGCAAGTAGAGGTACATCAAACCTATTTGAATTAAAACCGGCAATATCTGCCCCTTTAAAATCGTTTGCAATCTCTTTTGCAACTTCCTTAAAAGTAGGGCAGTCTGCAACATCCTGATCATATATACCATGAACAGCCGAAGCCTCTTCCGGAATATGCATTTCAGGATTTATTTTTAGTGTACGCATAGTTTCGTTACCATTTGGCATTACCTTTAAGTAACAGATTTCAACTATACGATCGCTGATTATGTTTGTACCTGTAGTCTCTAAGTCAAAAAAGACAATAGGATTTGTAAGCGCAAGTTTCATATTAGTCGTTCAAAACCATTGGCATTAACAACATAAGCAGATTTTCATTTTCTTCCTGTACAGATGGAACAAATACACCTGCGCGTGCGGGATCTGCAAGTTTGATTGTAATCTCCTGGCTTGGAATACTGTTCAGAATATCAATCAGGAAGCTTGATTTAAAACCAATGCTCATAGGAACACCTTCGTATTGGCAAGTCATACTCTCTTTTGCTGATACTGAGAAATCTTTATCCTGTGAGAAGATTGATAACTGATTCTGCTGGATACGCAGTTTAACCAATCCGCTGCTTGCTGGTGAAAATATTGCTACACGACGCAAAGCTGTCAGCAAGGTAACTCTATCTATAGTAAGCAGATGTGGGTTGTTCTGTGGAATTACAGAGTTATAGTTTGGATAACGACCATCTATAAGACGACATACCATGCGGAATTCAGGAAGACTGAAACGCGCTACACGATTATCGAATTCTATGCTTACATTTTCTGATTCCTTAGCCAATATAGCTTTCATCAAAGAAGCCGGTTTTTTAGGCAGAATGAATGAAGATCTCTCTGCAAGCTGAGCAATACTGTTGCGGCTGCAAACCAATTTGTGACCATCTGAAGCAACGAAAGTAGCACCTTCGCTGTTGATATCAAAGTAGATACCATTCATAACCGGACGAAGTTCGTCATCGGCTGTAGCAAAGATAGTTCTGGTAAGTCCTTCAAGGAGAACCTGTGCAGGAAGTTCAAATGATACAGGTTCCTGAAGCACTGCCGATGTAGGATATTCATCAGCATTCAGACCTATAAGATTGTATTCACCATTCTGATACTTTACCAATGTTTCAAAATTATCGTCATTTATGCTGAACATCAATGGCTGTTCAGGAATCTCTTTCAATGCATCGAGAAGTGTTTTTGCAGGTAGAGCAACCTGTCCGTCTTTATCGCATTCAGTCAGTTCTACCACTGTTTCCAAAGTAGTATCACTGTCGGCAGCTGTAACAGTCAGTTTGCCGTTCTCTATGCAGAACAAAAAGTTGTCCAAAATAGGGTAGATTGATTTTGAACTGATAACACGGCTTATAGCCTGTAAACGGTTATAGATAACCGAACTGGAAACTGTAAAATTCATATCGTAATGTTTTATTTGTTTATCTAATTTTATATAAGGTATTGCTACCCATTACAAAGGTATAAATAGAAAAGTATTAAGCAAAAATTATTTGACCAAAAATGATAAACCAATGAGGATAAAGTGTAATTTCGCAACAGAAATAAATCAATAAATAAAAATATGGAAATTACAGGAAAGATTATTGCAGCGTTAGAACCTCGTTCAGGCGTGTCAAAAACATCGGGTTCACCCTGGATGACTCAGGAATTTGTATTGGAAACAATAAATGAACAATATCCTAAAAAAATGGTCTTCAATATTTTTGGAGAGGATAAAATTCAACAGGCTGCAATCAGCGTAGGCGATGTAGTGGTAGTAAGTTTTGATATTAACGCACGCGAATATAATGGCAGATGGTATAACGATGTAAGAGCATGGCGCGTTAGTCACGATGTTCCGGGAAATTCTCTTGTAGAACAGGCACCTATGGCCGCTCCGGTAGCTGCTTCTGCTCCTGAATTCGCACCGTCAAACGATAACGACGACCTTCCATTCTGATTTTTTTTGCGAAAAAATCAGAATGAAAGGTAATGACCTTGTTTAATTTTTCACGCTCCGCGTGAGCACATTCGTGCCAATTAATTGTTTATTCTAAAGGTAAAAACCTTGTATAATTATAAAAGATTAATTGGTCCGAAGGACGTTTGCGGAGCAAACCAATATAGATAAGGAAACGGATAACAAAAGAGCGATTGATAGATCGCTCTTTTGCTTTATCCGAAGCGCGCTTCCGGAGGAAGCCGGCCTAATAGAAAATTAATTGGCGCGAATGCGCGCTTCCGGAGGAAGCCAATATAGATAAGGATTGAATTCAAAATCAAAAAAGATGACCAAACGGTCATCTTTTTTGATTTATGAATTCATGCTGACTAGGAATTCCGCATTATTTCTGGTGTTCTCTAATCGCTCTTTTGTAAATTCCATAGCCTCTATCGGATTCATATCAGACAGGAATCTGCGCAATACCCACATGCGGTCTAATGTACCCTGGTCAAGCAGCAGGTCGTCACGACGTGTGCTTGAAGCCACAATATTAACAGCAGGGAATATACGCTTGTTGCTCAATGATCTGTCTAACTGCAATTCCATGTTACCGGTACCCTTGAACTCTTCAAAGATAACTTCGTCCATCTTGGAACCGGTAAAGATAAGAGCTGTTGCAACAATTGTCAGTGAACCGCCATTTTCAATATTTCTGGCTGCACCAAAGAAACGCTTTGGCTTGTGCAGTGCGTTTGCATCGACACCACCGGACAATACTTTACCTGATGCCGGAGCTACAGTGTTATAGGCGCGAGCCAAACGGGTGATTGAATCCAGGAAGATAACTACGTCGTGTCCGCATTCAACCATACGCTTTGCCTTTTCAATAACTATGCTTGCTATCTTTACGTGGCGTTCAGCTGGTTCATCGAATGTAGATGCTATAACTTCTGCATTTACACTGCGTGCCATATCGGTAACCTCTTCAGGGCGTTCATCAATGAGAAGCATAATCATATAAACTTCCGGATGGTTGGCTGCAATGGCATTTGCGATATCCTTTAAAAGAATGGTTTTACCTGTTTTT
>JAFYMP010000014.1 GCA_017556585.1 Bacteroidaceae bacterium | reverse complement strand
TGTCTATTTATGAAAATTGTTCAAAGAACGTCTTGTCGTTTCGCCAACCGAGCGTGTATCTCTCGGAAAGCGGATGCAAAGGTAGAGACATTTTTAATACCCACCAAAACTTTTACAAACTTTTTTTAAAAGAATTTTTATACAAAAATTATAACGAACACACTAAATACAATAGATGAACAACTTACAACTATATTAACGCAAAAAATATTTTTTAAGAAAAAAGAGAGTTTTTACAAAATGAGTAAAAAAGAGTCAAAAAGCCGCATCATATTGTTTTCTCAAGCAGCACTATTTTACCAATATCAACGCAGATTCAAAACATAATTTCAACAGAACTATATTCCTATGTCGGCCGTTTGCACTATCTTTGAATAACATAGGCTGTACCTCGGGATAAAAAATCAAGCAAACTTGTTTTTTCTCCACTCGGTTTGCACTATCTTTGAATAACATAGGCTGCACCTCGGGATAAAAAATCAAGCAAACTTGTTTTTTCTCCACTCGGTTTGCACTATCTTTACCGTCACTAATGAGAGATGTCATAAAAAGGGTATTACACCTTATTATAATAATATATGTGTTCTGCACAGGAAGCATTGCCACTGCGCAGACCAGAATCAGCGGAAATGTCAAGGACACTTCCGGTGAAATTTTGCCATTCACAACAGTACGCCTTAAAGACACCCACATAGGATGCACTACCGATAACAATGGTAATTTTTCGTTTACAGGACCTATAGATGGAGAAACTCTTATAGTATCTTCTATAGGATACAAGGATTTCAGCATAAAATTATCAGAGAAAACCAAATTTCCCATAAACGTAACGCTAATTCCCACTACATACGATATAAGTGAAGTAGAGATCAAACCTGAAAGAGAGAGATACAGAAGACAAGACAATCCGGCATTAGATTTAGCCAAAGAGCTAATTTCTAAAAAGGAGAGCGAAAGTCCTTATCAACATGACTACGTTTCTAAGAACAGATACGAAAAATTCAACATTGCTTTAGACAACTTTAACGAAGAGAAGCAACAGCAATTACTTTTCAGGCGATTCGATTTTCTTAAAGAATACATAGACACATCTCTTGTATCGGGCAAACCCATCCTTAATATATCTTCAAGAGAACTTGTAGCTACAGACTATTTCCAAAAGAAGCCCAACAAAGAGAAACAGGTAATACAAGGAAAAAATTGGGTAGGTGCTGATGATTTTCTACCGGAAGAGGAGATTAGAGCAATGGTAGAGGCCACTCTGGTTGACATAGATTTATTTTCCAATAAAATTATAATCCTTAGGAATGAGTTTGTAAGTCCGTTAGCAGACATAGCGCCATCGTATTACAAATACTACATTATGGATACCATACAAGTTGATGACACACCTTGCATAGATTTAGCCTTTGTTCCAAATAACACACAATCTTTTGGTTTTACCGGTCATTTGTATGTTACCACCGATTCAACCCATTTTATCAAGTGGGTTCAAATGAGTGTACCCTACGACATAAATTTCAATTTTGTGGAATATATGAATATTGAGCAGCGCTTTGAAAGAGACGCTCAACACCCAAGACTACTAGTTTATGAATCCATAACTACGGAATTAAAATTATATGATTTTATAGATGGTCTATATGCACACCGAGAGGTCTATTATTCAGAATATCGATTTGATGACGATGTAAACAGACTACCGTTTGACAGACCGGAACGTGTTATAGAAGAAGATAATGCCACCAATAGATCCGAACTGTTTTGGGCTCAATACAGAAACAATTTAGAAGAAAAGAGGAATAACAGCATAAAAGAGATGCTTGAAAGACTGCGCACCATTCCGGTCTATTATTGGACAGAGAAATTTGTATCGTTTATGTTCTCAGGATATGTACCCATAAAAGAAGAAAACACGCCATTCTATTATGGCCCTGTTAACACAACTGCAAGTTACAATGGTTTGGAAGGACTAAGATTAAGAGTTGGGGGTATGACCACATCTCATCTAAATCCCCATCTGTTTAGCAACTTTTATGTGGCTTACGGAACTAAAGATGAAAGACTTAAATATATGGCTAATATTGAGTATTCTTTCAAACCAAAGAAAGAACACGCAAATGAATTCCCCATACATTCGTTACGCTTAAAACACGAAAACGACATATATCAGTATGGCCAGCAATATCTATACACCAACAAAGATAACGCATTACTATCACTTAAAAGACTACCTGACAATAGAATAGGATATATCAAACAGACCGAATTAATATACTCCAATGAATTCTACAATGGATTTTCATACTCTGCAACACTTAGAAACAGAAGCAATGAAGCGTCGGCACTACTACCTTTAGAGAAGGTTTTACCGGACGGAACCATAAAATGGGATAAACAAATTACACAAAGCGAATTTGAATTAAAGCTAAGATATGCCCCAAACGAAACGTTCACACAAAGCAAATGGAACAGGCACTCCATGAAACCGGAATACCCGGTATTCACGCTATCACATTCTATAGCACAAAAGGGAATACTTGGCAGCGATTATACCATTCACCATACCGAAGCCTCATACAGACAAAGACTATGGGTATCTATGTTTGGATATTTTGACGTTATAATGAAAGGAGGCAAGATATGGAATCAAGCTCCCTACCCTCTTATGATTATCCCAAATGCCAATCTATCATACACCATCAGAGAAGAATCATTTGAACTTATGACACCTATGGAGTTTGTTCTTGATTCGCATGCTACATGGGATATATCATACTACATGAATGGACTCATATTTAACAGGACTCCACTTCTAAAAAAACTAAATTTTAGAGAAGTTGTTACATTTAAAGGTGTTTGGGGATCAACAATGGATTGTAACATACCTAACGTAAACAACACTGGAAACATATACTTATACCCAAAGAATGTAATAGCCACAAACATGACAGCTCCGTATATGGAAATTGGTTTTGGCATAGAGAACATTCTTAAATTTGGAAGGATAGACTATTACCGTCGTCTATCTTACAAAGATACCCCGGGCGTTTCCACCCAGGGCATCCGTATTGCTGTTCATGCTCAATTCTAAATTAAAAAGAAAAATCCAAAAGCTCACCAACTGAATAAGAGTGACGTTTCTTTATTCTCTTTAGTACTTTCTGTTTCTTCTTTACTATATTTTTCTCTTTGTCGTTGAAATAGACAACTGCCAATCTATTTGATTCACCCATTCCATACATGTAATCAAGTAGAATTGATTCGTACTTATCACGATTTTCTAAAAAATATCCGTTGTACACTGTTTCATTTTCCATCAACTGAATTTTTGTTGCATATACAACAGAATCCAAATGAGAAAATGTTAAAGCAAACATATAGACATCTTTAACTTCTGCATTTTTATATTGAGAATCGTTTCTCATTGATTCTACATCGGCCTGTGTTCTGGTTAGCGCACCGCCCTTCTCTACAATAGGACTCTTCTGCTTCTGCTCATTTTCAGATTGTGCAAACCCCATCACAGAGAAAACCGACATTAAAAGTATCAATGTAACTCTTTTCATTCTGCTTTTTTATCCTAAATACGATTTCAATAATTTACTACGAGAGTTCTGACGCAAACGACGGATTGCCTTCTCCTTAATCTGACGAACACGTTCACGAGTCAAACCGAACTTATCGCCAATCTCTTCAAGAGTCATTTCACGACAATTGATTCCAAAGAACATTCTGATAATATCCTTTTCTCTGTCAGACAATGTAGAAAGAGCTCGTTCAATTTCTGTTGAAAGTGATTCATTTACAAGAGTTCTGTCTGCCATTGGGGAATCATCGTTCACCAATACGTCAAGCAAGCTATTATCTTCGCCATCTACAAACGGAGCATCTACTGATATGTGACGACCTGAAACCTTCAGAGTATCTGCAATCTTATCTACCGGAATATCCAATGCTTCTGCTAATTCCTCCGGTGATGGACGGCGTTCATTTTCCTGCTCAAACTTAGAAAGCGCCTTACCTATCTTATTAAGTGAGCCCACCTGATTCAAAGGCAAACGTACTATTCTTGCCTGTTCAGCCAATGCCTGAAGTATAGACTGACGAATCCACCAAACCGCATAACTGATAAATTTGAATCCTCTGGTTTCATCAAATTTTTCTGCAGCCTTAATAAGTCCTAAATTACCTTCATTAATCAAGTCAGGCAAACTCAATCCCTGATTCTGATACTGTTTTGCTACAGAAACCACAAAACGTAAATTTGCACGTGTAAGTTTTTCCAGAGCTCGTCTGTCTCCCTTTCTTATACGCTGAGCCAATTCTACCTCTTCTTCTACTGTTATAAGTTCCTCACGACCTATCTCCTGAAGATACTTATCCAAAGACGCACTTTCACGATTTGTGATACTCTTCGTAATTTTAAGCTGCCTCATCTCTTATTTTATGCTATTTATTAAGATTATCAGTTATTTACAACCCGCCAGACTTCTCCAAACAAGCGAATTGGGTGCAAAATTACAATTATTTTTTGGAAACCACATTATTTATATAGAAAATTATCGACAACACACTACATAAAAAGGTCCGAAGAAAAATCTCCGGACCTATCATCTATGACCGATAACATCTATTATTCAGATAAATCTATTGCGAAGTTAGCTCTTCTACCCGATGGATAAATACCTGTTATAAACAGCACCTGTTCCGGTGTTTTAATAGCTTCATTAAATACATTCTCCAAATCTTTTTCAGATCTGATTTGAACATTATTAACTTTCAAGATTATAAATCCGCGCTGTATTCCGGCCTTCTGGAATTTACCGGCATCAACTCCTGACACCTGGAGGCCGTATCCTATATTCAACTGTTTACGAGTCTGTTCAGATACTTCACCAAAAGCTGCACCTAGCATTTCCATTTTACGGTCCTTTACAACCTCTGTGTTTCCTTGAGAATTCTTTAACTCAACTGTTATTTCCTTAGATTTCTTATCGCGCAACAAAGAGACTTTTATCTTATCGCCCGGACGATGCTGAGCTATAACCTCCTGAAGTTCAGTCATTGTCTTTACTTTCTTACCGTTTATTGCCACAATGATATCACCACTTTCAATGCCTGCAGCCAATGCGCCATCACCATCGGTAACATCGCTTACATATACACCATCAAGAGTTCCAAAGTCCTTATTTTTATTCTCTTCCAATTGCAACATAGCAGCAACATCGCCGCCCATAATTCCTAACAAAGCACGCTGAACAGTACCAAACTCTTTTAAATCGGCTACCACCTTGCTAACAATAGTGGTTGGTATAGCAAATCCATAACCTGCGTATGTACCTGTAGGCGATTCCAAAGCAGAATTTATACCTATCAATTCACCTCTTACATTTACCAATGCACCTCCACTATTTCCCATATTGATAGCAGCATCTGTTTGAATAAATGATTCTATACTTTCTCTACTATCGTAAATACCTATCTTTCTGGCCTTTGCACTTACCACACCGGCAGTTACGGTAGATGTAAGATTAAAAGGATTACCAACAGCAAGTACCCATTCACCTAACTTTAAATCGTCTGAATTTCCCATTGGAATAAACGGAAATTCATCACCTTCTATTTTAATAAGAGCCAAATCGGTATTTGGATCTGTACCTACTACTGTCGCCTGGAAAATTCTGTTATCATTCAGCGTTACATCAATTTGATCTGCACTTTCAATAACATGATAATTCGTTACAATATATCCATCTTCGGAAAGAATTACACCGGAACCATACCCCACCTGTGGACGACTCTGAATTTCACGTTGACGTGGCATTCCATTTCCAAAGAAATATTCAAATATATCCGGCATTTCTTGAACCACCTGCGTTCTACCATTCACTGTTGATTTTATATGTACAACACCATGAATAGTCTTTTCTGCAGCATCGGTTAAATCTACCGGCTGTCTTGAAATTACACCTCCGGCTGTTGACATTGCAAATGGATTCTTCACACCCGATTCTACAATAACCGCAGGTTCATCTTTTGCAGTTTTGTTGTTTACTACATAAGTTGTAACTCCTGCTGCAGAGGCACACAATGCCACCAGCAAAAACGATTGAAATACTTTTTTAGTTGCGATTTTCATATCTTAATCTATTTAATTAGTTAAATTCAAACATACAATTAACACTTTCACACTTCAAATATATAGAAGATTCCATATAAAGTATCACTTACACCAAAATATTTGCCATTATTTAACAATAGCCCTTCCAAATTAACATTTATACAACAACAAGGAGATTGTTTGATTTATAAATACAACTTTCAACTACAAAGAAAGCAAAATTGTTGTAACTTTGCGCAAAGCTAACCGGTCTGTCGCTGTCTTCTACTGAAGAGAGTGGAAAGTCCGGGCAACATAGAGCATTCCACTTCCTAACAGAAAGTTGTCGGTGACGGCAAAGTAGTGTAGAAGAAAATAACCGCCTTTTAATAGAGGTAAGGGTGAGAAGGTAAGGTAAGAGCTTACCAGATGCGTGGTGACACGTAGGCTGTACACCTTGGAAGTTGCAAGATCGTGTATACCGGCGTCAGAGGGCTGCTCGCCCAAGCCGGAGGGTAGATCGCTAGAGCCTGTCGGCAACGGCAGGTCAAGATTAATGACAGACAGAATTATATTCTACAGAACCCGGCTTATAGGTTAGCTTTTTTTTGAAATTAGTTTTCTACAATATATGAAACGAGTTAGATGTCCAAAATGCGATAGTTACATTGTATTTGATGAAACCAAATACGCAGAAGGCCAGACTTTGGTCTTTGAATGTGGAAATTGTAAAAAGAAATTTGCCATCAAGATAGGTGTAAACAAACTTTCGGCCACCCAAAAAGATGCCAATAAGAATCCGGAAACTAACGATGAAGGTTTTGGTTCTATTACAGTTGTAGAGAATGTATTTGGTTACAGACAAAGTTTTCCGTTACATCCAGGCGAAAATATTATAGGCAGATACAATAAAGGAGACGAGATAGATATTCCTATTGAGACCACAGACCGCAGTATGGACAGACGCCATTGTGTTATAAGTGTAAAACGCAATGAGAATGGAGAAATTTCTTACACATTAAGAGATTTCCCCAGTTTAACAGGTACATTCTTATTTAACAGAATTTTGGCAGATAGAGAAAGGGCTATAATAGAAGATGGCGCCATAATTACCTTAGGCGCCACCACTATAATTTTAGAATGTAATAATCATTAATACGGTTTCAATATACAAACCTTAAATCTTATATCTCTGCTTGAAGGAACTGCCATAAAATCTGACGATTCAATTATCAAAGTGAGATATCCCTTTTCGCAATCAAATCTGATGGTTTCAATAACAGTTTCTCTTCCCTCGTCATAAGGAAGTACTAACGGGAGCATATTATCTCTGCCCTCCTTATCAATATAATAAACTAATACTGCACCTTCGTTTAAAACCGCATTTGTTATCTCAGGAAATTTAAATTCCTGGAACTGATAACAACCTTCTTCTCCTTCCTTACCGGATATTTGCCAATTGTTTCTCTTTGCATCTATATAAATAACCTCCATATCTACGCCAACTTCGTAGCTACAGCCGGCAAATGCAAATATAACGAACAATACAACTGCAAGTGTTTTAAATAATCGTTTCATAATTATCTATGTTTTGAATCAATATCTTTCATCCAAAGAACCCTGAAGACCAATTGAAGACCTGGCTCCATGCTTATTCTTTGAAAGTTTCAATGTTAGTGGCATTGACACCTTATACCTAACCGGAATACCATTTCTAGTAGCCGGAGTCCATCTGGGCATCGCTTTCAACAATCTAAGAACTTGTTCATCCACCTGTTCGTCCAATCCTTTCAAGATGCCAACATTACTAACATCACCAGACTTTTCTATGGTGAATTCCACCTCCATAGTTCCACTTATCGAACGCTTTGCGGCCTCTTCGGGATATTCGAAGTTTATCAAGATATACTTATACAAAGCCTCTGAGCCTCCCTTAAATTCAGGTTGGGTTATAACAACCTCACCTGCTTGTTGTTGAGTTGATGTTTTCTGTGCGTGTATTAAATTTGGCACAGATACGGCCATAAACACTAATAGTGCTCTTACAATAATCTTTTTCATTGTTTTATTTTGTTTATTACGTTTGCAAAAGTACATAAAAATGTTATAAAATAAAATATGATACTCTATAATTCAACTATAATTAAGATTTGATATCAATAATTTGGTTTAACACAACCTTACAAATTATATTTTTTTAAGACTCTTTTAACTCCAGCATAGTTACCACCTCTACATGATGTGTATGTGGAAACATATCTACAGGTTGTACTGCAACCACTTTATATTTACTATCCATCAATGCTATATCTCTTGCTTGTGTAGCGGGATTACAGCTTACATAGACAATTCTTTTAGGCGATGCTGCCATAATTACATCTACTACATCCTTATGCATTCCCACGCGTGGCGGATCTGTAACTATCACATCCGGAGTTCCATGCTCTGATATAAAATCAGCATTGAGAACATCCTTCATATCGCCTGCAAAAAAGATTGCATTTTTAATATCGTTCAGTTCTGCATTTATCTTTGCATCTTCTATTGCTTCCGGAACATATTCAATACCAACCACTTTCTTAACACTGCGAGCCAAGAACTGAGCAATAGTACCTGTGCCGGTGTATAAATCGTACAGCACATCATCGGGCTTCAAACCTGCCATTTCACGTACTACAGAATATAGCCTATATGCTTGACGGCTGTTTGTTTGGAAAAACGATTTTGGACCTATCTTGAATTTAAGATCCTCCATAGTTTCATAGATAAATTCTTCGCCTCGGAATACCTTTACTTCCAAATCACCAAAAGTATCATTGCATTTATTGTTAATTACATAAAGCAACGATGTTATTTGAGGGAATTTATCTGATATATGCTGCATCAAAGCCATAAACTCTTCCATATCCGATGGAGTTACAACTTTTGCTTGAACCAGCACCATTATCTGACCGGTTGTTACAATACGCACCATCATATCTCTAAGCAGTCCTTCTTGTGAACGCAGATTTATAAATGGAAGATTATGCTCAATTGCGTAGTTGTAAACCTCATTTCTTACCTGATTGGTAAAGTCATCCTGCAACATACACTTTTCTATGTGCAACACCTTATCGAAAGCTCCGGGTATATGAAAGCCCAAACCTGGTTGTTTGCGTTCAATAGTACCGTTTGATTCGTCTATCTGTTGCAGTTCATCGGCAGTAAGCCAACGCATATTACTGAACGAATACTCCAATTTATTTCTGTAACATTCTATCTGTTCAGAACCTAAAATAGGCATCAATTCAGGAATCTCTACTTTTGCTATTCTGGTAAGTGCATCATAAACCTGTTTCTGCTTATATCTAAGCTGTTCCGAATATGGTAAATTCTGCCATTTACAACCTCCGCATACTCCAAAATGAGAACACATTGGTTCCGTGCGTACATCTGAATATTTATGAAAATTCACGGCCACAGCCTCGGCATAGCTATGTTTTTTCTTTAAGATTTTCAAATCTACCACATCACCGGGAACAACAAAAGGTACGAATATCACCAAATCGTCTATTCTAACCAAAGATTTTCCTTCGGCAGCCACATCGGTTATCAGAACATTCTCTAATATAGGTCTATCTTTCTTCTTTTTCGACATAATTATTAGCAAAAAAACTTATTGCATTACCAAATCGGGTGCAAAGTTAAGAAAAAGTAATGAGAAGATTCTAAAAAAGAACTGCATAGAAACCACATATTTAATAATAAATAAGTAACTTTGCAGTCGATTTGGGCATAGTACTGAATCAAACAGAGATATCACACAAAATATTTATATATATTTATGAGCGAAAAAAGAGTTTATACCTTCGGAAATGGCTTAGCAGAAGGTAGAGCAGACATGAGAAATCTGCTCGGTGGTAAGGGTGCAAACCTTGCTGAGATGAACCTGATTGGTGTTCCTGTTCCTCCTGGTTTCACAATCACAACTGATGTATGTAACGAGTACTACGAAGTAGGTAAAGACAAAGTTGTTGCCCTGCTTCAGGACGATGTAATGAAGGCTGTTGCCAACATTGAGACATTGATGAACTCAAAGTTTGGCGATGTAGAAAATCCTTTGCTCGTATCTGTACGTTCAGGTGCTCGCGCTTCAATGCCGGGTATGATGGATACTATCCTCAACCTTGGTTTGAATGACGAAGTTGTTGAAGGTATGATTCGTAAGACAGGTAACGCACGTTTTGCATGGGACTCATATCGTCGTTTTGTACAGATGTATGGTGACGTTGTTCTTGGCATGAAGCCTGTTAACAAGGAAGACATCGATCCATTCGAAGCTATTATTGAAGAGGTAAAAGAGGCAAAAGGCGTTAAGTTAGATAACGAACTTGAAGTTGAAGATTTGAAAGAGTTGGTTAAGAAGTTTAAGGCTGCAGTTAAGGAGCAGACCGGTAAAGACTTCCCTAACGATTCTTACGAACAGCTTTGGGGTGCCATCTGCGCTGTATTTGATAGCTGGATGAACGATCGCGCTATTCTATATCGTAAGATGGAAGGTATTCCTGCTGAATGGGGTACAGCTGTAAACGTTCAGGCAATGGTATTCGGTAACATGGGCGATACATCTGCAACAGGTGTATGCTTTAGCCGTGACGCCGGTAACGGTGAAAACCTATTCAATGGTGAATATCTTATCAATGCACAGGGTGAAGACGTTGTAGCAGGTATCCGCACTCCTCAGCAGATTACCAAAATTGGTTCTCAGCGTTGGGCTGAGCGCGCAGGTATTTCAGAAGAAGAGCGCGTTGCTAAATATCCTTCAATGGAAGAAGCTATGCCTGAAATCTACAAGGAACTTGATATGCTTCAGAATAAGTTGGAAAACCACTATCGCGATATGCAGGATATGGAATTCACTGTTCAGGAAGGCAAACTCTGGTTCTTGCAGACTCGTAATGGTAAGCGTACCGGTTCTGCAATGGTTAAGATTGCTATGGATTTGGTTCGTGAAGGTCTTATTGACGAAAAAACCGCACTGTTACGTTGCGAACCAAACAAATTGGACGAACTTCTACACCCAGTATTTGACAAGGCTGCTTTAAAGAATGCAAAAGTTCTTACACGTGGTCTTCCGGCATCTCCGGGTGCAGCTACCGGTCAGATTGTATTCTTTGCTGACGATGCTACTAAATGGGCAGAAGATGGTAAGAAGGTAATCATGGTTCGTATTGAAACTTCACCAGAAGACCTTGCAGGTATGGCTGTAGCAGAGGGTATCCTTACTGCACGTGGCGGTATGACATCACACGCAGCTGTTGTTGCTCGTGGTATGGGTAAGTGCTGTGTATCTGGTGCAGGTGCTCTAAACATTGACTACAAAGCTCGCACAGTAGAAGTTGACGGTGTAGTATTGAAAGAAGGTGATTTCATCTCATTGAACGGTACTACCGGTGAAATATACAATGGTAAAGTTGAAACTAAAGCTGCTGAATTAAGCGGTGACTTTGCTGACTTGATGGCTTTGTGTGAAAAATACACCAAACTGGTAGTTCGCACAAATGCTGACACTCCACACGATGCAGAGGTTGCTCGCAACTTTGGTGCAGTAGGTATTGGTCTTTGCCGCACAGAGCACATGTTCTTTGAAGCAGAGAAGATTGTTGCTATGCGTGAAATGATTCTTTCACAGGATGCAGAAGGACGCAAGAAGGCATTGGCTAAATTGTTGCCATATCAGAAGGCTGACTTCTATGGTATCTTCAAGGCTATGGACGGTTGTCCAGTAAACGTACGTTTGCTCGATCCTCCATTGCACGAATTCGTACCACACGATCTGAAAGGTCAGGAAGAGATGGCTAAAGCTATGGGCGTAACAGTTGAATATATCCGTCAGCGCGTTGACAGCCTTTGCGAAGCTAACCCAATGTTGGGTCACCGTGGCTGCCGTTTAGGTAACACATATCCTGAAATCACTGAGATGCAGACTCGCGCAATTTTGGGCGCTGCTATCCAGTTGAAGAAGGAAGGTGGCGATCCACATCCAGAAATCATGGTTCCTCTAACAGGTATTCTTTACGAATTCGAAGCACAGGAGAAGGTTATCCGTGCAACTGCTGCTGCTCTGTTCGCTGAAGAGGGTGTTGAGGTAGAATTCAAGGTTGGTACTATGATTGAGATACCTCGTGCTGCATTGACAGCTAACAGAATTGCAAGCCGTGCAGAATACTTCTCATTTGGTACAAACGACTTGACACAGATGACATTCGGTTATTCACGTGACGATATTGCAAGCTTCTTGACAGTTTACTTGGAGAAGAAGATCCTTAAGGTTGACCCATTCCAGGTACTTGACCAGAACGGTGTAGGACAGTTGGTTGAAATGGCAGTTGAAAAGGGTCGTTCTGTACGTCCTGAATTGAAGTGCGGTATCTGTGGCGAACATGGTGGTGAACCTTCATCAGTTAAGTTCTGTCACAAGGTAGGTTTGAACTACGTAAGTTGTTCTCCATTCCGTGTTCCAATTGCACGTTTGGCTGCTGCTCAGGCTGCTGTTGAAAATTAATTATCACACTCTTAGTGAGTGATTTCAAATAGAAAAGAGGTCAATTTAAATTGGCCTCTTTTATTTTTTTAAACATTTACCGTTTATATTATCACGCTCTACGCTCAAACGCTTTAACAGGGATTAATCCTGAAAATCGTAGTACCACCAATAGGTAGAACCAAAATTCATATAGAGTCGGTTACATCTGTTTTGTTCAGAGTAGATATAATATTCTTTTTTTGTTGCGATATAGTTTTCAAACTCTTTTTCCACCTTATTATATAATACAGGATAGAGTTCCTTTGCATCTATCATTTCTATATCTGTCAGATATTGATATAGGACTAATGCCTGCATATAGTATTTAGGCATATCCTCGGGATACCAGGAAGATAGACGCACACTATTATCTATATCTGAATTTATAGTCTCAGAAAACTTCTGCAAATCCTTTTGTACCAACATAGCCATCAGTTCTGCATTCTTTTTTCTTTGTAATATAGTATCTGAACAAGCATAAAGTGAATCGGCTACAACATTGGGTTTTGATACAGGATAATCAAAAAAAAGTTCGGCTATCTGACTTCCCTGCACATCAGAAGGCAAATTCAACATTGCCTTAGCTCTAAGTATCACAAGTTCAGGGGTTGTCTCTTCTGCTTTAACACCAACCTGCAATGCCTTTTTATATTCACCTTTCTCTATAAGAGTAGCAATCTTCAACTCTCTATGAAGATATTCATCTGTATTACCAATAAAGAGTGTTACACAACAAGTTTGCATAAGTAATAATATGGCATACGGCCACTTCATCAGGTTATTTCTACCTTGTGGTATCATAGAGATTACCTTTAACACCCCTATCACCAATAAAAACAACAAGAGAACAATATACCAACTCTTTTCTGTTAGATTAAAGAAATACTCTTTATCGCAAGAAGTGCATAAGCCTAATAAAAATGCCGATGGCAAATAATTACAAGCATACCACATATCGTTGAAACGCAGTATCTTTCCTATTTGCAATCCCAAAAAGACAATAATCAGAGTTAATAACAGCGATACAACTAACGGAGAAAATGATAATAAATCTGCTGCAGGTAGCATAGCATACATCATTCCCAATAGATCTCTCTGAAAGAAATATAGATATAAAAAGGTGAAGAGCGAAAAAATCACATCGCACATCATCTTTAAATTTCTATCTTCTGAATATTTAGGTCTCATACTATCTATTTTTTTTCAACACTAAAGCTGTTCGTGCAGGTAAATACATCCTCAGCCACTCTTTTTTCTCTTTTTTACACATAGTATCTTTACATGTATAAAAGACCTGCTCTTCATTTACCAATCCATTACCACCAAATTCAGGATTGTCACTATTCAATACAATCTTATAAGAACCGCGTGGCACTAACACACCATAATCTGTGTATGAACGTGATGGATCAAAATTAAACACAAACAGATAATCTCCTCTTCCATAAACAGCCACTTTATCCGGGTCGTTCAGACAATATTCTACAATTGGTTTATCTTGGAACTGCTTTATCTTTGCTATAAACTTAATCAGTTTCTTATCAAAATTATTTAACCAACTGTGGCACAATTCCTGATTATCAACCAAACTCCACTGGCGACGAGCATATTTGTAACTCCAGTCATTACCTTGACGAGGAAAATCTATCCACTCAGGATGACCAAATTCATTACCCATAAAATTAAGGTAGCCACCGTTTATAGTGGTTGCGGTCATCATTCTTATCATCTTATGCAGTGCTATTCCTCTGGAAGTATTTAGATTGCATTCATTCTTTGAGAAATGCCAATACATATCAGCATCCACCAAACGGAAGATAATGGTTTTATCGCCTACCAATGCCTGATCGTGACTTTCTGCGTATGATATTGTCTTTTCATCGCTTCTACGGTTAGTAACCTCCCAATAGATACCGCGCATGGACCAATCATCATCACGTTTTTCCTTGATTATCTTTATCCAATAATCAGGGATATTCATTGCCATTCTGTAGTCAAAGCCATAACCTCCATCTTCAAATGGTGCTGCCAACCCCGGCATACCCGAAACCTCTTCTGCAATAGTTATTGCATTAGGATTACATTCGTGTATTAGTTTATTGGCTAACATCAAATAGCAAATAGCATCACCATCTTGACCACCATTAAAATAATCTTCATAGCTTCCAAAGCTTTCACCCAGACCATGACTAAAATATATCATAGAGGTAACTCCATCAAATCGGAATCCGTCAAAATGATATTCATCCATCCAATATTTACAGTTTGACAACAAAAAGTGTAAAACTGCATCTTTGCCATAATCAAAACAGAGAGAGCCCCAAGCTGAATGTTCTCTACGATTGCCCGAATGGAAATATTGTGACTTATCGCCTGCTAAATTTCCTAATCCTTCTAATTCGTTTGCAACTGAATGAGAATGCACTATATCCATGATAACTGCTATTCCCATTGAATGAGCTGTATCAATCAGTTCTTTTAATTCTTCAGGTGTACCAAAACGTGATGAGGGAGCAAAGAAATTTGACACATGATATCCAAAACTACCATAATATGGATGTTCTTGAATGGCCATTATTTGAATACAATTATATCCGCCCTCCTTTACTCTGGGAAGTATTTTATCTTTAAACTCAATGTATGTACCTACATCTTCTCTCTCTTGCGCCATTCCTATATGACATTCGTATATCAACAATGGCTTTTCCTTTTTTATACTAAAGTCATTATGTTTAAAGATATATGGTGTAGGTTCCCATACCTGAGCAGAAAAGATAGCAGTATTCTTATCTTGAACCACTCTTCTACACCAGGCAGGAATGCGTTCACCTTCGCCACCATCCCATTTGACATACATTTTATAATGCTGTCCGTGTGAAATAGCATTTACAGGCAAACGGAGTTCCCAATCGCCGTTAGCGTTAACTTTAACGGCCTTATATTGTTCATGTTTTTGCCAATTATTGAAATCTCCTATCAAGTATAATTCGGTAGCATTTGGAGCCCACTCCCTGAATATCCACTCTTTAGCGGTTTTATGCAAACCATAGTAGAGATAGCCCAATGCAAAATCGGATAATGAGCCACCATTTGTTAGTTTTACTTCCCTACTCTTTGCATATTTGTAACGTCCCTCTATAGCGGAGCTATATGGAGCCAACCAAGGATCATTTTCAACAATTCTCATAACACTATCATTTAATACGTTATTCTGTTTATCTCTTTGCCTTCGCTATCTTTAACAATGAAAACACCTACACGTTTTCCACTATCAAACATTCCTTCATATTGAGTTCCATCAGGCTCTACAACCAACCCTTTGCCATGTACGAGACCTTGACTAAACTCTCCACTATATCTGTTACCATCAGCCAGAATCATAGACCCTTCGCCGTGTGGTTTATCATCTTTCCAATTGCCATCATAGACATCACCGTTTGCCCACTGCATTTTACCCTTTCCGTCACGCTTATTGACAACCCATTCTCCATTGTATATTGAACCGTTACTCCATGTAAAGATACCTTTTCCCTGAGCTAATCCATTTTCAAACGTGCCTTCGTATTTGTCACCGTTAACGTATTTGTAAATACCCTTTCCGGTTATCAATCCATTTTTAAATTCACCGGTGTAAACATCGCCTGTATAAAAACGACATTCTCCCTTACCCTCTTTTCTATCTGCTTTCCATGTTCCTGTATAGCTATAATCTTTTCCGGTAAACACACCTTGTCCATCTCTTTTACCGGCTTTCCAATCTCCTTTGTATTGGGTGCTATCCGACCAAAACATTAAGCCCACACCTTCTCTGAGATTATCTTTCCATTCACCAGAATAGTAAGAGCCATCTGTCCAGGAATAGACACCTTTGCCATTGCGTTCATCTGCGCTCCAGGCACCTTTATATATATCACCATCGGCATAACGCAGTTCTCCTTCACCTTCGCGCACATCTAAAAGCCAAAAACCTGTATATTTATCTCCATTAGCATATTGTTGTACACCCTCTCCCGATCTTACTCCTTTTTCATAGGCACCATTATATGTATCTCCATTTACATATTTGGCAGAACCTATTCCATTAGGCCTGTACCATTTAAATCACCTTCGTTGATAGAGCCATCTTTGAATGTGTAGGTACGCACCTTCTCCGATCTCTGTTGTGAATACATTTTTTGTGGCAACAGAGATAGTACCAGAATCAGGATTGATATATGTATTAACTTCATAATTTATTATCCATCAAAAACTTTTCTGCAGCAGCTAAATCTTCCGGAGTATCAATTCCTATAGTTTCCACATTGGTTTTTCCTACTTTTATAGTATATCCGGCAGATAACCATCGCAATTGTTCCAAACTCTCGGCAATTTCCAACGGAGCCTGTTCCAGCGATGTTACTTTTCCTAAAACATCCGATTTAAATGCGTACAAACCAATATGTTTGTAATAGGTATGTTCCGATGCCCAGGTTTCGGTCTCCTTTCCTCGCAGATATGGAATAACGCTTCTGCTGAAGTAGAGTGCATTCCAATTATCGTCCACCACTACTTTAGGAGAATTGGGATTTGATAAAACTTCAAAGGAGGTATCGGATGCAAATGGTTTGACCAACGTTGCAATATCTGTTTCCGGTTGTAAAAAGAGTTCTTTTATAGTTAGTAATTGAGATTGATGAATAAAGGGTTCATCACCCTGAATATTTACAACTACATCAGTTTCTATTCCGCACTTTTGATATGCCTCATAACATCTGTCTGTACCACTTTTATGATTAGGCGAAGTCATTATAGCTTTACCACCAAACTGTTCTACCGCATCATAAATCCTATCATCATCGGTTGCTACAAAAACATTTTCAAACACCTTTTTTGCCTGCTCATAAACACGCTGGATGACCGGTTTGCCACCCAATATGGCAAGCGGTTTACCCGGAAATCTTGTAGATGCAAATCTGGCAGGTATAATTGCAACAAAACTCTTCATACATCAAAACATTTCTATGTCGTAATTCTCTATAACCTCACTCTGCATTCCAAAACCTTCACAAGGACTGAAATCTTCCGGAATATCAAATTTCTTGCTTGGAGAATAGCCCAATGACAAAGAATCCTGATATACCTTTTCCATAAAGATACCCCAAATAGGCAGTGCCATTCGTGAACCTTGTCCAAACACCATGGAATCAAAGTGAATATCTCTATCATCGCCACCTACCCAACAACCGGCAACCAAATCAGGAGTATAGCCTATAAACCAAGCATCTGAATGATTATCGGTAGTTCCTGTTTTGCCTCCGCAATCTACTTTCACATAGTTACGCACACGCAATCCGGTACCCTCTGTTATTACAGAACGCATCATATCAATCATTTTATACGATGTCTCTTCACTGATAACTTCGTTACTTCTGGCCGCAAAGGTTGCTATGGTATTACCATCTGCATCTTCTATTCGTGTTGTGTACAAAGGTTCTGTGCGAATTCCTTTGTTTGCAAATGCTGTATATGCACTTGTCATCTCGGCCACAGATACATCACAAGTTCCCAAACACAATGATGGTACAGGTTCTATAGCCTGATTTCTCAAGCCATATTCGTGTAGAATATTCTTAAATTCGTATGGGCTTAGCTTACTCATTAAGAAGGCTGTGATATTGTTGTTAGATTTAGTCAGTCCCCATTTAATGGAAACCAATTCGCCTATCATTTCAGTTCCTTCATCTTTTGGACGCCAAATTTGTCCGCTTTCTGTCAAAATAGTTTGAGTTTGATTTATAACCTGATCACAAGGTGTATAACCACTCTCCATTGCCAATGAATAGAGGAACGGTTTAATTGTAGAACCAACCTGACGGCGTCCTGTTGTTACCATATCGTATTGGAACTGTCTATAATCCGGACCACCTACGTAAGCTTTCACATATCCGGTTTGTGGTTCCATTGCCATAAATCCTGTTCTTAAGAAATACTTCAAATAGCGAATGGAATCCATTGGAGTCATCATAGTATCTACATTGCCATTGTATGTAAATATCGTCATTTCTCTTGGTGTATCAAATATCTTTCTAATCTCCTCTTCTTTAACACCTTTTGAGTTCAATGCGCGATATCTATCGGTCTGACGCATAGCGCGAACCATAATGTTATCCACCTCAGCCGGGGTAAGATTTGATGTAAAAGGAGCTGGTTTTTTAGGTCCTTTTGCTTTAAAGAAATTTGGTTGCAGATAATCTATAAGATGTTCCTCTACTGCATCTTCTGCATACTGCTGCATTCTGGAATCTAAAGTTACGTAGATTTTCAGACCATCTGTATATAGGTTATAAGGTTCACCTTTTGAATTGGTATTCTTATTACACCATCCATACAAAGGATTATTAACCCAATCCAGTGAATCTTCATAATATTGCTGCATTTGCCAGCCACGATAATTAGACTTCTTTGGCTCTTTTGCAGTCATCACCGTACGTAAGAACTCACGGAAATAGGTAGCAGTACCCAACTTATGATCTACTCTGTGATAATCTAACACTATATCCTGTGCCTGTAAAGAATCACACAATTGTTCCGGTAAATAACCTGCTTTCTTCATTTGCGATAGCACCACATTTCGACGCTCTTGAGTAAGTTCCTTTCTGCGCAATGGATTGTAAAGCGATGAATTTTTACACATACCTACCAACATAGCAGATTCTTCCGGATTCAATTGAATTGGGTCTTTTCCAAAATAGGTATGAGCAGCGGTATAGATACCAATAGCGTTATTACCAAAGTCATACTTATTCAGATACATGGTAAGTATCTCTTCCTTTGTGTAATATCTTTCCAAACGTACAGCGATTACCCATTCACTGGGTTTTTGCAACATACGCTGCACAGAACTTCTTGCCACCTGCTCTGTATAAAGGAGTTTTGCCAGCTGTTGAGTGATGGTACTACCACCACCTGCACTCTTTTGTTGCAAAATAAGTCTCTTAACTACAGCACGAGCCAATGCTCTGAAATCTATACCTGAATGTTCTTGAAACCTGATATCTTCTGTCGCTATAAGTGCCTGCACCAAAGATGGCGACAGTTCTTCAAAACCCACCCATACTCTGTTATCGCCGGCATAAGAATAAGATCCCAACACTACGCCATCCGATGATATTACCTGAGACGCAAATTTATCAATAGGGTTTTCAAGGTCAGTTACTGAAGGCATATCACCACGCCACCCTTTTGAAATTCCAAAGAAAACAAAAAAAATCAGCAGCATCACTGCTCCAAACATAATCCACAACAGACTGATTATTACGTTTGATGTACGTTTTGTAAGATCTTTCATCACTATTACTTTTTTACAATCTACAAATTTAGAGAAAAAAACGCATTTTATAGCCTTAGCAAAGCTATTTTTATCCTTTTTGCAAAAAATACGAATAAGTGAGCGAGAAAGTTGAGCAAGCGAATGGGTGAAAATTTATTTTCACACGCAATGAGCGCAGCCAACTTCGCAAAAAGCAAATATCAAGCTTGCTTGAATATTTTTCAAAGCGAGCGCAAGTATTTTATCTAAAAACTGTACACTTATAGTGATTTTATTAGTAATTTTGAAGTCCGAAACAATAGATGATCAATATGGAGCAATCTGGAAAAAGTCTGATTTCGTTAGAAGAGCTTTCAAAAGGCGAAATACTTGAGTTGCTTAGACACGCATCCGAGTTTGAAAAAGAGCCTAACAGAAAGATTCTGGACGGTAAAGTTGTAGCAACCTTGTTCTTTGAACCTTCAACAAGAACAAGATTGAGTTTTGAAACAGCAGTAAACAGACTGGGAGGACGCATCATAGGTTTTTCCGATGCATCTACAACCAGTTCAACAAAAGGAGAAAGCCTAAAAGATACCATAATGATGGTTAGCAACTACGCAGACCTTATCATTATGCGTCATTATCTGGAAGGTGCTGCACGTTATGCAAGCGAAATATCTCCTGTCCCAATAATTAACGCCGGCGATGGCGCAAATCAGCATCCTTCACAAACAATGTTGGATCTTTACTCCATACAGAAAACTCAAGGCAGATTGGACAACCTCAATATATATTTGGTGGGCGACCTTAAATTTGGACGCACTGTTCACTCAATGCTTATTGCAATGAGATATTTTAACCCAACTTTCCATTTCATTGCGCCCAATGAACTTAAAATGCCTAACATATACAAAGAGTTCTGTAAAGAGCATAATATGAAATTTTACGAACATTCTGAGCTGAGTAAAGAGGCTATTGCCGATGCAGACATTCTTTATATGACACGTGTGCAAAAAGAACGTTTCACAGATTTGATGGAATACGAAAGAGTAAAGGATACATTTATCTTAAGAAACGATATGCTCACCGATACTAAGCCAAATCTTAGAATATTACACCCACTCCCCAGAGTGAATGAGATAGAACAAGATATAGACACAAATCCTAAAGCTTACTATTTCCAACAAGCTAAAAATGGTTTGTATGTACGTGAGGCTTTAATTTGCAATGCACTTAATATGCTTTAAAAGATTATGGAAAAGAGCACTAAATCAGAACTACTTGTAGCCGCATTGGAAAACGGTACTGTAATTGACCACATACCTTCAGACAAGGTGTTTTCCGTAGTCAATCTTTTGGGTCTTAATAATATTCATAAGCCTATTACAGTGGGTGCGAATCTTAGCAGTAAAAAGATGGGCAGCAAAGGAATAATAAAAATTGCTGATCACTATTTTACAGATTCAGAGGTAAATAAATTATCACTGATTGCGCCAAACATTGTACTTAACACTATTAAGAATTACGAAGTTGCAGACAAACATACTATATCTATGCCGGACGAAATCAAGGGTATAGTAAAGTGTGCCAATCCTAAGTGTATAACCAACCACGAACCTATGTCCACACGTTTTGCTGTTGTGGACAAAGTTAATGGTGTATTAAGATGCAACTATTGTAACAAAGAGATATCAATAGAGGAGATTAAACTTCTGTAATTGTCATATATGAAGAGATTTGTCATAGCTGTAATGTTAATGCTGCTGTCTGTCACCTCTGCTCTTGCTGAAAAATCAGAGCGGGACAATGACGAGACACAGTTCATCATTTATGGCTTTAAAATTGGTTTTGACGCAACCAGTTTATACATGGACAATATCGTTATAGACAATCATACAATTGACAGATATAACAGAGATTCTCAGGTTGGAGTAAATCTCACACTTTTTACAAGATTTAATTTCTCAAAGTTCTATTTTCAAACCGGTGCAGTAGGTAATTTTAGCAGAGCAGCCATTACGTTCGACAAAAACAGTTGGAATCCCGAATCTACCGAAGAGAATCCGGCAGCATTCTCAATGGAAGGTTATTGTATAGATATTCCATTTCAATTTGGATACAATGTAATTAAAGACAGAGAATATTGCATGGCTCTTTTTTGTGGACCAAGAATAAGAATTCCTATACAAAATACATACAACACCAAATTCGTAAATTTTGGACAAGACAACATTGTTGAGGTTCCATACAATTTTATCACAACACTTTCATTCGGTTTGAATTGCAGTATAGACAGAACTTTTTTTGACATTGAATACGATTTAGGCATAAACAACATATCAAAAAGAATAGATTACGATACCACCCCACAAGATAATGGTGGAGCTGTAACAATGGACAGACGTCACGGTACATTCTCCTTTTCTATTGGTATGATTTTTTAACAGAAACGAAGTATAACAAAAATAGAAATTATGAAAAAAGATTTAGAAATTTTTGACATCATTGAACGCGAACATCAGCGTCAGAAAAAAGGCATTGAATTGATTGCTTCAGAAAACTTTGTAAGTGATCAGGTTATGCAGGCTATGGGTTCTTGCCTTACAAACAAGTATGCAGAAGGCTACCCAGGCAAAAGATATTATGGCGGTTGTGAAGTTGTTGACGAAAGCGAACGTCTGGCTATTGCACGTCTAAAGGAGTTATTCGGCGCAGAATGGGCAAACGTTCAGCCTCACTCAGGTGCACAGGCTAATGCTGCTGTATTTTTGGCAGTTCTGAATCCAGGTGACAAATTTATGGGTCTGAATCTTGCTCACGGTGGTCACTTGAGCCATGGTTCTGCTGTAAATACATCGGGTATCATCTACACTCCTTGCGAATACAATCTGAATCGCGAAACAGGTCGTGTTGATTATGATCAGATGGAAGAGGTAGCTCTTCGCGAACGTCCAAAACTGATTATCGGTGGTGGTTCAGCATATTCACGTGAATGGGATTACAAACGCATGCGCGAAATTGCAGACAAGGTTGGCGCTCTGCTTATGGTAGATATGGCTCACCCTGCAGGTCTTATTGCAGCAGGTCTGTTAGACAATCCTGTAAAATATGCTCACATTGTTACATCTACTACTCACAAGACATTGCGCGGTCCTCGCGGTGGTGTTATTATGATGGGTAAAGATTTTCCAAATCCTTGGGGCAAGACAACTCCAAAGGGCGAAATCAAGATGATGTCACAGCTTTTGGATTCAGCTGTATTCCCAGGTATTCAAGGCGGTCCGTTAGAACATGTAATCGCTGCTAAAGCTGTTGCATTTGGCGAAGCTCTGCAACCTGAATTCAAAGAGTATCAGGCACAGGTACAGAAGAATGCAAAGAAACTTGCAGAAGAGTTGGTAAAACGCGGCTTCACTATCGTTTCAGGTGGAACAGACAACCACAGCATGTTGGTTGACCTACGCGACAAATATCCTGAATTGACAGGTAAAGTTGCAGAAAAAGCACTTGTTGCTGCCGACATCACTGCAAACAAAAACATGGTTCCATTCGATACACGTTCTGCATTCCAGACCAGCGGTTTGCGCTTAGGAACTCCTGCTATCACCACTCGTGGTGCAAAAGAAGATTTGATGGTTGTTATTGCAGAACTTATTGAAGAGGTTCTGAATGCTCCTGAAGACGAAGCAGTAATTGCAAGCGTTCGTGCAAGAGTGAACGACATAATGAAGGATTATCCTATGTTCGCTTATTAATCCGAATATGGAGATAAAAGAGGCACTTAAAGAGAAGATTCTCATTCTGGATGGCGGAATGGGTACTTACATACAGCAGTTGGGCATCAGCTATGATGGCAATAACGATGCCCTGCCGCTTACCCATCCGGAAGTAATGGAGAAGATTCACAAAGACTACATCAATGCAGGTTCTGACATAGTTTGTACCTGTACTTTTGGTGCAAATGCCGTATCGCAGCATGGCTACGGATTATCTGACAAATGTTACGATATGAATGTAGCTGGTGCAAAAATAGCTCGTAAAGCTGCCGATAGCTGTACAGATAGAAAAGTGTGGGTAATGGGCAGTATGGGACCATCGGACAAATCGTTAACTATTATAGAGATGATGATGGATCCGGAAGAGACTGTTACATACGATGTTCTTGAAGCAGCATATCAGACACAGGCAGAAGGTCTGATTGATGGTGGTGTAGATGGTTTTATTGTAGAGACTGTTACCGATGGCAGAAATGCTATAGCAGCTTTATCTGCAATAAAAAAGATTCAAGAGAAAAAAGGCACAAACCTGCCCGTTATGATGTCTGCAAGTATTATGAATGCAAGTGGTTGCATTATGACAGGTATGCCACTGACAGAATTGTATGATTCAGTGAAAGATTTCAATCTGATGAGCTTTGGCTTGAATTGTTCTTTTGGTGCTAATGAACTATACCCCTTTATAAAAGAGATTTCCGATAAAGTTGACTGTGCAGTAAGCATCTATCCTAATGCGGGATTACCAACTGCAAACGGCTACGAAGAGAAACCTTGTGATACAGCCAACGCTGTTACTGCTATGGCAAAAGACGGGTTAATAAATATAGCCGGTGGTTGTTGCGGTACTACACCGGACCATATCAGAGAAATCAGACACCATTTAGAGGGAATTACTCCTAGAAAGTATTAAAAAAGGATACTACTAATATGTGGGAGATGTTCTTAAACGAGCTTCTCCCATATTTTTTTCCATTATCCAATACCTGTCTGCATATCGTCTTATTATATCCAAATCGTGTGATGATAGCAGAATGGCTTTGTTATAGCTATGTGCCAGATATCGCAATAAATCCATCAGTTCCTCTTTACTTGGATAATCAAGGAAGGCTGATGGTTCATCAAGAATTATCATAGGTGTTTCCTGAGCCAATGCCTTTGCCACCATAACCTTCTGACGTTCTCCATCGCTTAATTCATCAAAATACCTATTCTTCAGATGGTCTATACCTACTTTTGTAAATGAATTATCTATTATAGATATATCGGTATCGGAAAGTGTACC
>JAFYMP010000013.1 GCA_017556585.1 Bacteroidaceae bacterium | reverse complement strand
ATATGTACCAGCTACCGGGTGCTGGAAACGTGTTGGGTTTGTTGAGTTACCTGTGATAGATACGTCAACGCCCTCCTTCCACATTACTGCAACACCTTCGCGAACATCGTCAGCACCATAGCAGTTAACTTTTGCACGAGGACCATCGCTATATGCAATTCTCTGAACCTCTTTAAGTTCACCTGAATAGTAATCAAACTCTGTCTGAACGTATGTAAAGCCATTGATACGGCTGATAATCTGAGCAGCATCTTTTCCAAGACCGTTCAAGATAACGCGTAGAGGCACCTGACGTACTTTGTCAGCTTTAGCAGCAATTTTGATAGCACCTTCTGCAGCAGCAAAAGATTCGTGACCTGCCAAGAAAGCAAAGCACTGAGTCTCTTCGCTAAGCAGACGAGCTGCCAAGTTACCGTGACCAAGACCTACCTTACGGTCATCAGCAACTGAACCAGGAATACAGAAAGCCTGCAAACCTATACCGATATTTTCGGCAGCCTTAACAGCGCTCTTGTCGCCAGTCTTTTCACCTTCTACCAATGCAATAGCACAACCTACAACGTAAGCCCACTTAGCATTTTCAAAACAAATTGGCTGTGTCTCTTCACAAGCCTTATATGGATCGATACCATACTTTTCGCAAATCTGGTTGGCCTCTTCAATTGAGGAGATTCCGTGTTCGTTGAGAGCAGCAAGAATCTGCTTCATACGACGATCCTGTGATTCGAATTTAACTTCTCTAATCATAGTTGTGTCTCCTTATTCATTACGTGGGTCAATAAATTTAACTGCGCCAGCCTCTTCTGTGAAACGACCGTATGTAGAAGTTACCTTCTTCAAAGCTTCGTTAGCGTCAGTTCCTTTCTTAATCTCATCCATAAATTTACCGAGGTTGATAAACTCATAACCGCAAACTTGATCATCTTTGTCAAGAGCGATACGGTTAACATAACCTTCAGCCATTTCAAGATAACGAACACCCTTAGCCTTTGTACCGTACATAGTACCTACCTGGCTGCGGAGGCCCTTACCAAGATCTTCCAGACCGGCACCGATTACAAGACCACCTTCTGAGAAAGCGCTCTGTGTACGTCCGTAAACAATCTGCAAGAAGAGTTCACGCATTGCAGTATTGATAGCATCGCAAACAAGGTCAGTATTAAGAGCTTCCAAAAGAGTTTTACCCTGAAGAATTTCGGCAGCCATAGCTGCAGAGTGAGTCATACCGGAACAACCGATAGTCTCAATCAGAGCCTCTTCAATTACACCATCTTTAACATTTAAAGACAGTTTACAAGCTCCCTGCTGAGGAGCACACCAACCAATACCGTGAGTCATACCTGAGATATCCTTAATCTCTTTGGCCTTCACCCACTTACCTTCCTCCGGAATTGGAGCAGGTCCATGCTTTGGTCCTTTCTGAACCACGCACATGTGTTCAACTTCGTGAGAATAAATCATAGAACAAATTATGTTTATAAAAAACTATTTCTGTTATCGTTTGCAAAGTTACTGAATTTTCTCACTATTTGTATTAACTTTGCACCATAAAATAACACGAAAGATTATTAAGATTTATGAGGAAACATTTTTTTAAGACATTATTTGCGCTTGGAGCTGTAGTTTTATTTATCTCTTCATGCGAACCATTAGAGCCTTCAACATATACTGAAAGGTTCTACAGATTAGGTACAGTAGTATCAAAAGGCGATAAAGCTGAATTCTCTATAGACTACACCGGAGAAAAATTGGTATTTGAGAATTTCAAGAAATCCAGCGATATCAGTTCATTCAATGTTAAGGATGGCGATAGAGTTATAGCCGATATGACTTTGAATGCTATTGCTAATATGGGTAAGTTCCACATGAATAAGATGAACAAGATTACTGTAACACGAATTGATTCAGTTGCACCCTCCGATACGCTGAATCACTATTTCAGACTTGGCAAATGGTCTATTGATCAAAGATTTGAATATCCAAATATCTGGTCAAACGGTCACTTTATAAATGTCATTCCTATTACCAACCCAACAAAGAATGATGCAGACAAAATTCGTTATTACATTTATCCAATAGATTTCAAATCAGATACATTGGTAATGAGACTTTCTGCATACGTACCTAATAATAACAGAAATCTTAATGCAGAAGTTAGTTCTTTGATTAGTTGCGATATGTCAACTTTGAGAAATGCAACATTCTCGGAAGAAGAACAAGAATGGAGAGATTCTATCTTTAACCATTTTGACAATGCAAATCTCGATTCAATGTATGTACAGGTCACCACATACGATTCTATTTGGTATCATTACGAAGATACTGTTACCTGGATTAAGAAAGAGGTTCTAATGAAGGGTGGTGCTTTAACAACACGAATTCCGTTTGACTTTTAATCTATCACAAAGATGGCAATACGTAAACAGACGAATGTCAACATAAAGAACAAAAAGGCAACTTTTGATTACGAAATAATAGAAACTTTCAGTGCCGGCATAGTATTGACCGGCACTGAAATAAAATCTATCAGAGAATCAAAAGTAAGTCTGGTTGATACCTATTGCTATTTTATAGGTAAAGAGCTATGGGTAAAGAACATGCACATAGCAGAGTATTTCTACGGTTCTTACAACAATCACAACGCAAAAAGAGAACGTAAACTACTACTTACCAAAAAAGAGCTGAGAAAATTGGCTGCCGAAACAAAAAATCCCGGATTTACAATTGTCCCCACTCGCCTATTCATAAACGAGAAAGGTTTAGCAAAGCTGGTTATAGCACTTGCCAAAGGTAAACACCAATATGACAAGCGCCAATCTATTAAAGAGAACGAAGACAAACGCGAAATGGCACGTATGTTTAAGATAGGATAAAATCTATCGTTTTGTGCCAAGAATTAGTGTGTGAACACTATGCAACCATCCTTGATGATAGATATTTCTCTCTTCCGGTTTCATTACCGGATTAAACACCTGTCTGTTGGTTCTAATATTTTTCACCTGCTCTATAGTTGTAAACACACCTAAAGCGCAGCAGTTCAGGATAGCAGAACCCAAACCGGAAGCCTCTTCCAAAGAGAGTCGTCTTACGGGGAAGCCCAACATATCTGCTTGAAACTGAATTAAAAAGTCATTTCTTGCAGCATCACCATCCACGCAAAGGACATTCAATGGTGTATCCAGATTTCTAGAAACCAATTCCACAACATCTGTAACTTGATACGCAACCGATTCAAATGCAGCTCTTACTATATGTTCACGTTTTGTAGAAAGAGTTAATCCGGTAATCATAGCCTTGGCGTCGGACAACCACCAAGGAGACCCCAGCCCCGAAAAAGCCGGTACAAAATATACACCGCCATTGTTTTCTGCATTTTTAGCTAACTCATTCAATTCGCTCTTATCATCCGCCAGATGCATATTGTCTATTAACCAGTCAATAGTTACACCCGATGCGTGTGAATGACCTTCAAGCACATAATAGGTTTTATCAAATAGCGAATAACCTACAGAACATACCATTCCGTTTGGAGCCTGAACAGGCTTTTCGCCAATATTAAACATTACAGAAGAACCTGTTCCGTATGTTGTTTTTCCCATACCGCTATCGAGACATCCCTGTCCTATTAATGCTCCATGCGAATTTCCTGCTACACCGGCAATTTTCACCGGAGTTTTTAATATTCCATCAAAGTCTGTACTGCCAAAAATACTATCGGAAGGTTTTGCCTCAGGCATCATTGAAGAAGGTATAGTAAACAATTTCAGCAGATCCACATCCCATTCCAGGTCAGTTATATTAAATAGCATAGTTCTGGAAGCATTGGTATAGTCGGTAGCATGTACTTTGCCTTTTGTAAGTTTCCAGATTAACCAGGAATCCATTGTTCCAAACAACAGATTTCCGTTTTCTGCACGTTCACGAACACTTTCAACATTATCTAATACCCATCTGACACTACTTGCGGAAAAATACGGATCAAGAAATAGTCCGGTAGATTCCTTTATCTTGGTTTCATAACCCTGTTCTATCAGTTCATCACAGTACTTCTTTCCCCTATGACACTGCCATAAAATAGCACGATAAACAGGTTTGCCTGTGTTCTTATCCCAAATAATACTGGTTTCCCGCTGATTTACTAAAGATACTGAAAGTTCTGCATCGGCAGGAATATCTAACTGAGAAACAGCAAGTAACACGTTATTATATATCTCTTCCGCATCAACTTCTGCCCAACCATCTTTTGGCTGGTACTTTTTATGCGGAACAATCTTTCTATCTACAAGATTAAAATCTTCATCAAACAGCAATGCTTTAGATGAAGATGTTCTTTGATCTATGGTTATTATATATCTCATTCTATCTTCTGATTTTCAATAAGCCTGTTTGTAGCACGGTACAACAGGTCTTTGCTAACATATTCGTGATATTTTCTTTGCACCTTATTTACATAATGTAATGTTTCGGTTGCATCAAATTCACCAAATTTACATACACTATCTGTATAAAATTCCTCTTCGTTCATTCTTGACAAGACTGTCGAAAGAGAATTCCAATTATACCTGTTTACACCTCTTTTTCTTGCTATACGCATAGCATCGAATATATGGTTTGAGCCACCATTATAACTACCTAACACATAGTTCAATCGTTCTTCTTCATTAATAAAGGAGAAACGATCATTCAAACTATGCATATAAAATACAGCAGCTTTTATGTTCATTTCTGTACTAAAATGGAGAGAATCAACCAACGTTGTATCGCATAATCCCATTTTTCTTAACATAGACTTATATGTTGATGGCATTATCTGCATCAGTCCCACTGCTCCTCTATGCGAAACCGATGTTGTATCGAACTTTGACTCAACGTATGCTATAGCAGCCAATAATTTCCAATCATAAAGAGAATCAGCACATTCTCTGAACAGAGAATCGTATGGAGACAAATAGAGATAATCCTCTGTTTGAGCAACTTCTTCAGGCAGAATTTCCGTTTCAACAGGTCTGCGCACAAACAGTAAAGCCAAAACCAATGCAGCTACCAAAAGCAAAACTATTACTTTTTTTGCTGTCAATTCCTGACCAGAAAACTTTATATCATTCATAAACTATCTGTTTTCTAATGTAAAGGTAGTATTATTTCCCAAAACTGCATAATTATTTACAAATTATTTCAAAACAGCCCCAAATTCTGCATAATATTGAAAAAACAGATGAAATATCTTGCAACTATAAAAATATGGTAATAACTTTGCATCACAATAATTCAGCAAAATGAATTCAATAGTAGCAAAATATCACCATCATCATACCTGCGGATAATATCGGTAGGCTGATGGTCGTGTGTAAATATATTAGGCTTGCCGATACTACGGTGAGCCTGTTTTTATATATAAGGAATAATAAAAAACAATAATAAAATGTTAAGAATTGCAGTACAATCAAAAGGACGCCTTTACGAAGAGACAATGTCCTTGTTACAAGAATCGGGTATTAAACTAAGTTTGTCAAAAAGAACACTTTTGGCTCAATCAGCCAATTTCCCTATTGAAGTCCTATTTCTAAGAGATGATGACATTCCACAAACAGTTGCACGTGGTGTTGCCGATATAGGTATTGTTGGTGAAAATGAATTTGTAGAGAGAGCTGAAAATGCCGATATAATTAAACGTCTGGGATTTAGCAAATGCCGTTTATCATTAGCTATTCCAAATGCTGTTGACTACACCGGTATAGAGTGGTTCAAAGGCAAAAAAATAGCAACATCATATCCGCACATTCTTAAGACCTTCTTTGCAAAAAATGGCATAGATGCAGAAGCGCATGTTATAGCAGGATCTGTAGAAATTGCTCCGGGTATTGGGTTGGCAGATGCTATTTTTGATATAGTAAGTTCCGGTTCTACACTTATCAGTAACAATTTAAGAGAGGTGGAAGTTGTAATGCAATCAGAAGCATTACTAATAGGTAACAAAGAACTTAGCCAAGACAAAAAAGCTATTTTGGAGGAACTCCTATTCCGTTTTGATGCTGTAAAAGCTGCCGAGAACAAGAAATACGTAATGATGAATGTGCCAAACAATTGTCTGCAGGATGTAATAAGCGTTTTACCGGGCATAAACAGTCCTACAGTAATGCCACTTGCTCAAGGCGATTGGAGTTCCGTACACACCGTATTAGACGAAAAACGTTTCTGGGAGATAATTGGCAAACTTAAATCGTTTGGTGCAGAAGGTATTCTTGTGCTACCTATTGAAAAGATGATATTATGATAATTGACAGATATCCCAAAGAGGAAATTTGGAAAGAGATTCTACAACGTCCGGCACTCAATGTTTCGGGTTTATACGATAATGTACAAGCCATTTTGGACAGAGTAAGAGAAGAAGGCGATAAGGCTCTTTTTGAATACGAAAAGATGTTCGATAAGATTGAGTTACAAACTTTAGCTGTATCGGAAAAAGAGTTAGCTGAAGCGGCGCAATCAGTATCAGAAGAGCTTAAAACAGCCATACAAACTGCCGCAAAAAACATAGAGAAGTTTCATTCCGCTCAAAAACAGGAGTTCAAAAAGATTGAAACTACTCCGGGTGTAACCTGTTGGCAGAAGGCTGTACCTATTACCAGTGTTGGATTATACATTCCGGGAGGTAGTGCCCCACTCTTTTCTACCGTACTTATGCTTGCAATTCCTGCAAGAATTGCCGGTTGTTCAGAGATAGTACTTTGTACTCCACCAGACAAAAACGGCAATATAAACCCTGCCATACTCTATGCTGCACAGGTAGCCGGCGTAAATAGATTTTTCAAACTTGGAGGTTCTCAGGCTATAGCTGCAATGGCATACGGTACAGAGAGTGTTCCAAAGGTTTCAAAAATATTTGGTCCCGGTAATCCGTATGTAACAGCAGCAAAACAGATTGTATCACTTAAAGACGTTGCAATAGATATGCCGGCAGGTCCATCAGAAGTAGAGGTTAT
>JAFYMP010000012.1 GCA_017556585.1 Bacteroidaceae bacterium | reverse complement strand
TGAATGGCCTAAATAGGCGCTTGGACCTGTACCGTCATCACGATAACGAACTTCACCATCACGGAAATGAACCATAAGGTAGTCTTTGTCTATTACCTTTAATTCAAGAAATTTTGTAGCACTTACCAAACTGGGTGCCATTACGGCTGCCAATGCAAGCAGTGACGTAGCGATTGTTTTGAATTTCATATAAACATTAGTTGGTTAATATAATTGCCCAAAAGTACAAAATGGATTTGTAGTATTGTAATATTTCTATAGAAAACTATTTAATCTCTTTTGTGGTAATGACAGTTCCATTGGTGTATATGGTCTGTTTAATGACTAATCCACTTGGGTTGGTGGTTAATTGTCCTGCCATATTGTAGAAACGTATCTCTTTGATAGACAATTCATCTAAAGATGATAGTTTCTCTACCGAAGTTACTCTGTTTGCTGCTATCCTAAGCTGTGCATGCACGTTGTAGTATGCAGGTTTGGGTTTAAGTGAACTGTTGTATAACAGTGGCTGGTTTTGACGCCAGGAATGATTGTCTGATATTCCCCATATAAGCATTGTGGGGCAGTTATCATTACGCAAAAATACGCGCGTAATTGCTCCATATTCTTTTGCTTGACGTTCTAAAGCATCGGTAGAGTATGGATTTGCCAGTGCTATGTCCAATTCGGTAATAATACATTTCATGCCAATTTCAGCATAACGCTTAATGTTCTTTTCTAATTTAAGAGTATCCAATTCACCGGTGGTCAGATGGCACTGCAGACCGCAACCTTCTATAGGTATTCCGGATTTGATAAGTCTCTTAACCAGATTGTAGTATGCTTCTGATTTGGTTCCACCCATGAATTCCACGCCATAATCGTTTATGTAGAGTTTGGCTTGTGGGTCAGCCTGATGTGCCCAAACAAAGGCTGAATCTATAAAGTCTTCGCCTATATATGTTGCCCAAATAGATGGACGTAATTTGTATGCATCGGGGTTGGTACGTACTATGCTTTGGTCATCGTCAAGTACCTCATTGCAAACATCCCATTCAACAATTTTTCCTTTGTATTTTCCAACTACGTTAAAGATGTGGTTCTTCAGTATGCTGAGAAGTTCCTGACGCGTATAATTGTGGTTGTTCTTTTTGCCGTCTTGACTTACCCATTCAGGTACTTGTGAATGCCAGGCTAATGTGTGTCCGCGAACCTCTTGGTTAAACCTGCTTGCCACCCATACAATAGCATCGGAACCACCATAGTTGAAACTGTTTTTATTTGGTTCTGTCGCATCGAATTTCATTTCGTTCTCACCAACTATGATGTTGAATTGGTTACCTACCAGACCTGTCTCCCCATCGTTACGACTGCAATCGTAGCGATAACTTGCTGCAGCTACTCCTATTTTTTTACCCAAAATGTCAGCGTATGTACGCAATGGGGTATTATCTGTAATGTCATAACTCCAATCATCATTGGGGTAGCCCTGGAATGCATTTTCTTCATCGTCACCTATCTCTATATCGCCCTGGCCGCTGTAGTCCAGCGATGTTACTTTTGCCACTACCATATAGCTGCCGCTGCTATCCTGACGTTCTTCTGTTACCCATGTGTAGGCCTTAGGATAGATTATATTGAAACCCCAGTCTGTACCAGATTTCTCTGTTGCTGTCAGTAGCACAAATTCATCGTTTACGGTAAGCATAGTATCTGTTAGCTCTATGCTTAAGTAAGGCATCTTTTCTGATGTGTCAAAATCTTCAGTTCTGTTGCTATATGACAGGAGACCATCTATTTGTACCTTGTCATAATTATTTGCCGATGATATTTGGCAGATGATGTTTGATTCGGGATGAAGTGTTACGTTAACCTGTGAAGCGTCGCTTTGATAATCTGTAAAATATAGTGTTCCTGTAGCGTTGTTTCCGGGTTTTATAGAACCGTAAACTTCTGTTGCCGATGCTACAGAGCCATTGCCTCCCAAAATAGCATCTTCATAAACTATGACTGAACCATATTTTCCGGTGGCTCCACCGCCTTTTTCCGCTTTAGTCTTCTCTATATCATTTTCAACAAGCAGGGTCCCTTTGGTTAATCTTACACCACCGTTTATATCGTTGTTTGTACCTGATATGACGTATGTTCCTGTTCCTTCTTTAATAATTCCCACTTTGTTTCCTGATGCAGAATTGTATATTCTTCCTGCCATTTTTGAATTACTGTTCTTTCCACCTACTATATAGTATGATATGGCACTGCTCTTTTTGTAGTAACCGGTCAGTGTACTTCCGGTTTCTGTCTCCAGTTCTCCTATGCGGATGCCTCGTGTTCCTGATTCTATGGCAATGGTGGCTCCATTATGCACCACTACGCGATTCTTTTCAAACAGTTTGTTGTAGTTTGAACCGCTGATATTATCAGGTTGGAAGGTACCACTGTGTAGTACCAGTCCGTAAAAACCACAACTGGAAACCACCTCTTTATAGGGATAGATATGAACATCGCCTGTATGGCCTGTCCAATCTGGATAGTCCGATCCTTTCTTTTTCTGTGTACCTATATACGTGCGTTCGCCACCTGAAAGAATATTCAGTGTTCCTTTGCCTGTAACTTTACCTGTCCACTCCGAATAACGGGATGTAATTACGCTTACCGTATCGCCAGTCTTGATACTGATATTGTCTGCTATGGTCTTATATGAGCTGGATGTATTGTTGACACAATAATTCAGTGTATCATTGCCTGTAGAGTATATGGTGGCAGCTTTTGCAGAAAAGGGTAAAACTGTCAATGCCAATAGTGCCGATAATATTTTTTTTTGGTTGTTTGTATTCATCTGTAAATATGTCTTAATTATTCCCCGCGAAGTTAATAATTTAAGTATATAAATTAAAAAATAGTTTGGCTATTTCGCTACTTTGAATTTACTTTGCGCTTAGTTTTCCATTATATAAGAATATGGTGAAGAGTTACGAAGAGATAAATGAAAAAATCAGAAAAGGAAAGGCTGTAGTATTAACTGCAGAACAGGTTTCTGAAATGGCGAAGAGTATGTCGCCAAAAGAGATATTAAAAAAGGTGGATGTTGTTACAACAGGTACCTTCGGCGCAATGTGTTCATCGGGTGCAATACTCAATTTCGGACATGCTCAGCCGGCTATAAGAATGGAACGTATTGAGATTAACGGTGTGCCTGTAAGCGGTGGTTTGGCAGCTGTTGATACTTTTGTAGGAGCAACAGATTGTAATCCTGCTAATCCAAAATATGGTGGTGCAAACATTATTGAAGATTTGATAAATGGTAAAGAACTGATTCTTGAAGCATGGGGTAAGGGTACCGATTGTTATCCCAGAAAACATATCAAAACTACAATATCGTTAGATACTATAAATGAAGCTATTCTGAGTAATCCACGTAATGCTTATCAGAATTACAATGTAGCAACAAATACAACCGATAAGATTAAATATACCTATATGGGTACTTTGCTACCACACATGAAGAATGCTTCCTATAGTACTTCTGGTGAACTGTCGCCATTGCTCAATGACCCTGAATGCAGAACTATAGGTTTGGGAACCAGAATATTCCTATGTGGTAC
>JAFYMP010000011.1 GCA_017556585.1 Bacteroidaceae bacterium | reverse complement strand
CTCAAATTGAACATCATGTTAAAGAAAGATTGTGTGATGATCTTTTGTTGTTGAGAATTTTTTGCGAGGCCAACCGAAATAAAAATTTGGGGGTTGTTCATAGTATTAAAAGAGAGGAATTATTTACAGAATACTATGATATCATGACTCGTAATTTAATAGAGAAAGTTCAGAAAGAAGAAGGATATAAACTATCCGAAAATAGAGTCAAAGACTTTATAACAAGCTTAATTGATTATATGATTAGTAATGGTATATTTTTTAATGTACCACTATCTTACCTTGAATCTAGTTTGACTAATGACGAGCTGAGGATATTCTCACGTTTTCTCGAAGAAAACATTCTTTTGAGAAAAGATTTGACACCTGATGCCAAGGGACTGTTTGGCCGAAAAGAAGTTGTTAATTTTACATACGATTCATTTAGAGATTATTTGCTATCAGCGTATTTGACAGATTTTGTGTATGAAAATGATTGGAAACATTATGAAAAGTGCATTTCTGAGTACACATCAAAGGGACATCAATTACGAGAAGGGTTACCCCCATTCCTTTATGTACATTCTAAGAAAAGCAATAACAATGAAGTTCTTGCTTTTTTAAAGTCATTTGACTGGTATGAAGTTATCTTTGAGAACTATATATGGGATGTCCCAGATGATTCTATAGACGAAGAAGACATAAAACAGGTCGTTATCCTGCTACAATCAGAAGATCCATCATATGTTACTAACAGATTGATATTTCATAGCAGATGGAATGAAGCATATTACCCCCACCTTAATATTAGGATTCTCTTGGATTATTTATCAACATTGAACGACAAGGCATTAAACATATTCGTTGATAAAGTTTGGAGTGATAAACCATTAAATAGGTGGCATAGCGCCGATGTAATGAGTAAACGAAAACAAATGATTGAATCTTTAGATAAATTACTTGAGAATAAAGACTTATGCAGTAATATGTACTTTCATAATCTGTTTGAACTATTGTTATATATAGCGATTTGTACACCGGGGTATGGATTTGATGTATTTATGAAGTACCACTCAAGACATAAAAATACTGCTTTACTTGATCGGGTGAGCAAAACGACACAAAGCAGCAAACTAGTAATTAAACTTGAAGAGATAAGGAGGCTAATATGAGGTACTGCTATGACATGTATAGTTATTTGATCTTTGTTCATAAAGATCTAACAGAAGAATATTTCCTTCAAAAAGCTGGTGTTGTAGACGGTTATGCAAAAGAGCTATTTATGCGAATATATAAAAGCTTAATGGCAGAAAGTGAAGACGTATCACACCTTTATGAGACTTTCTATAAAACAGAATATTCATCATTTCCAGAGTTTATAGAGAAGTATTATTACCTAGATAAAAAGTACGTTGATGAAATTATGGTGTATTTAGGAAATAATCCTCAGCTGAAACTCTACGATTACAACTCTCTCTCTGTTGGTGAGAATTTTGATGATTTTATCTGTTCTGAGACGGTTTATGAGAGATTTCAACAATTGCTTTTAATGGAGAAGTAGGACATGAAAATAAAAACCGATTTTGTTACTAATAGTTCATCGACTAATTTTGTCGTGATGACCAAAGGAGAAATGACACTCCAATCTTTTTTAAGGGCTGTAGGTATCTCTCAGGAATCTATGTTTTTAGATGTATTTATAAAACTCTTTGATCTATTTAAGAATGATTTACATGATGCGAAGTCTTATGCATTGTCTTTAGGTTATGCTTCACTTGATGAATATATTAATCAATTTTGTGAAGATACTAAGATCCGTATACAAGAGGCAATAGCCAAAGGTTATGATGTTTATATTGGAGAGTTATATAGCGACAATGACGAGGTAGAAACAGTTTTTTGCTGTGATGCTTTTGTTATTGAAGGAAACACCCTTATTATTGATGCTACAGAAGATGCGTGGTGATATTATTATAAATGAACATCCCAAATCACATTACAAAACTCTATTTAGCAGAGACACGGGCTTTTTTGCACGAATAGAGAATGATGGCTATCCAGAACCATTTTGGTCTGAGGATGGTCCTGAATTATTGGATGTTGCAATTACAAACTATTGTGAGCATGGCTGTACATTCTGTTATAGACAGTCAAATAGGGATGGCAAGCACATGCCCATTGATGACGTTTATAAAATAGTTGAACAAGCCAAAAATGCAAATGTGCTACAAATAGCACTGGGGGGTGGAAATCCTAATCAGCATCCACAGTTTGTCGAAATCCTAAGACTTATCAGAGGAGCAGGTATCGTTCCTTCCTACACCTCTAATGGAGAAGGTTTGACCGATGAGATCTTGATTGCTACAAAGAAATATTGTGGGGCAATGGCCCTGAGTCTATATCCCCCTTTTGATGCTTACGAACGTATAACCAATAAGATAAAAGAGTATAAGATAAAACTCAATCTGCACGTAATCCTTAAAAAGGACACTATAGACTTATTGACAGAATGGTTACAAAACCCTCCATTTTGGTTTAGAAATCTCAATGCTCTGATTGTTTTGAACTATAAGCCCATAGCTTCTTCAACATCTTTTATGGTTACAGATTCAGATAAGTTGAAAGCATTTTATCTTGCTGTATCAAAGTGTAAATGTGTCAAGGTTGGGTTTGATAGTTGTTGCGTACCAGGCATTGTAACATGGATGGATGTAAATCCCACGCTGATTGAATCGTGTGAATCAGCAAGATTCTCTGCTTTTATTTCAGAAGATATGAAAATGTACCCATGTTCATTCATGGCAAACACCGATTCGTGGGGCGATTTAAGAACGACATCTTTGCTATATATATGGCAGAACAGTCCTGCATTTAAAAATCACAGAGCCAAAATCTTAAACAATAAATGCGGAGGTTGTAAACACTATCATATATGTAATGGAGGATGTGTATTTATGCCGGAAATCAATCAATGCAATTATAATTATTGCGATATATAGAAAATTGCTCATAATGATAAGACTATTATTGGTGCATAAACTTCAGTTGGAGATTCTACTGCTATTTTAGTTTGACAAAGATAATTCAAGTCAAGAAAATGTAGCAGATTTGTGCTTTTTATGCCTTTTCTTTTGGTTGTTCGGGTAGAATATCATACCTTTGCATTCGTTTTGTAACATGTTGATTATCAATGCTTATTTTGATTCTTGCAACATGGACGCAACATCCGGTGCTAACGCATTGATAGTGAATGAAAGTCGATTTCGAAGAGGTGAAGTAAGAGAGAAAAGATAATTACAGATAATAGAAAATGGCGTGTAGCTCAGTAGTTACACGCCATTTCTTGTTCAGGTTTGAATCTTATCTGTTCAGAATCTTTTCTCCGTCTTTTACAACAATACCTTTGTAGTTGCTGTCAACTTTAATACCGTATAGATTATAACTTTCAGATACTTGTGAATCTGTATCAATAATCATCTCTACATCGGTGTCAAGAGTGTTAGTGAACTGAATCTTATCTATGTTACAGTAAGCACCTGTAATAGTGATGCGGATAATTTGCTTGCCAACATCAAGATGTTTGCTCAGTTTACCCTTAACTGTAGTGTAATTATCCCAACTGCCGTTTGCGTCCTTAGGTACCTTGACATTAGCTAAGGTGGTAACTTTACTGCCATCAACAAGACTAATGCTAAATCCGGAATTGTCATTTCCTGAAGAAACGGTTGCTGTAAATGAGTATTCGCCCGGAGTCTTTACGTTAACAGTGTATTCCAACCATTCACCATTAGCAGTGTAACCAATAGCATGGCCACCATTGCCTGTTACAATATCAACACCTTCGTTGTCGCTGCGATAGCCGGCGCCACCTTCATCTTCTGTATCGGAATCGTGGAATGTAAAGTCTGCACCACCCTTATCAAAGTTCTCTGCCTGAATAGTACCCGGTAAGCTGACAGTCTTGTAGGCAGTACGTTTAGGGTTTACTTTGATTGAAATGGTCTTTTCTTCCGATTCGTTACCCACGCTATCTATGGCAATTACTTTATAAGATAGAGTGCCCTTGGAAGATGGTTTAATACTGTATTCGTACGGAGCGGTTGTGATGTTCTTTAGCAATACACCATTGTTCTGGTACAATTTAACGCTTGCAATACCATTGTCTGATGATGCTTCAATACTAATCTTGGTGCTTACTCCTACTGTTGCAGGGTTTGGATTGGCAGTCACAGCAACTTTTATGTTCTTGTCAACGCTAACTTTTTTGAACACAATCTTATCAACATTACAATTGCTACCTGTAATATTCAATCGGATTATCTGCTTGCCAGCTTCCAATGGAACTGCCAGTCTGCCGTATATTGTGCTGTATGTATCCCAATTGTTAGAACCTGCACTTGGAATGGTAAGACTCTTTGTGAGTTCAACCAAACCATTTTCAGTGCTGAGTGCCAAACTGATACCTGAATTTGTCACACCTGATGATACGGTAGCTTCAAAAGCATAAATTCCGGCTTCTGCTACGTTTACGGTGTATTCAAGCCACTCTCCGCTTGATGTATAGCCAATTGCATAACCACCATTGCCTGATACAATATCTACACCTTCATTGTCTTTGCGATATCCAACATTTCCATCGTCTTTTGTATCTGAATCGTGGAATGCAATACCATCTGCACCGCTATCAAAGTTTTCTGCCTGAAGAGTACCCGGAATGGCTATTTCGCCTTTGTAGGTAGAACGTGGCTTGTATGCACTGAAACCTCCTAAACGTTCATATTCAGTGCTGTCTGTTGCTACTACCACAGCTTTCAGATCATAGCGACCTGTAGCGGTTGGGGTATATTCAATAACATAAGGAGCTTCTGTTAGTGTAGAATGTAATTGGCCTTTGATGTAGAAATCAATATGGTCAATAGTCTTGGTCTTAAGAGAAGCATTGATTGCAATATTCAAAGTCTCGTTTATAGTAGCTTTTGTGGTTGCAGGTTTGATATAAACAGATGCCTCTTTAACCATACCCGGGAATGGGCTCTTTGCATTTTTAGCTGCATCAGTTTGCATATATTCACGTAACCATTTCATAGCAGGGCGATCTTTACCATCTCTGATGATACCTGAGTTACCATCGGTAGTCCATGTAGCACCATAGATATATCCCCACAAAGTGATACCTGCGCAGTAGTCGGCTTCCCACATATATGGAATCTGCTCTTTGTAGCGCTGTAACTGAAGAGCATCGTCTGTGGTACCTATGTCGTATTCACTGCTGTACATAGGCATCTTCAGTTCTCTCTGAATCTCATCCATCGCAGCCTTAAAGTTGCTGAAACTCATATCGGTAACATCGTGTGACTGACAGCCGTATGCATCGATAGGAGCACCTGCATCACGCAAAGTCTTTACCAAATGTATGAATTCATTCTTTTGCCACTGGAAAGTATTGTAATCGTTGTAAATAAGGATAGCATCCGGCCAGCGTTCGTGCGCCATCTCAAAAGCCTTGATAATCCAATCGTAACCGGTTACACCGTCACCACCCAAAGCTGCTTTGTAAGGTGCCGGAGCATGTCCCGGAACAGCTTCGTTTACAACGTCAATCATATCCAACTGAGGGTAACGCTTTTTAATAGCGTCCATCCATTCTACAATCTCTTCGTATTGATCTTTTGTACTTAGATTATCCATCCATCCCGGATATTGAGAACCCCAAACCAAAGTGTGAAACTTGAATGGGAAATTGTGCTGTTTGGCGTAGTTGTAGGATGCATCGCAACCACCCCAGTTAAAATTATCACGATTACCCTCTATAGATGACCATTTAGATTCATTTTCCGGAGTAATCTGATTCCACAAAGTGTAGTACTTTTCTGAACCGTAATCTACCTGACCTCTTGTGGTAATGTTACCCAAGAATTTGTCTGGGTTACTTGATAACTGTGCATTGGCATTTACGCCATATAGGCAAGCCGCTGCTGTCATCAAGCAAGTGACCGGCTTAACTGCGGTCAGCCACTTGTGTTTCTTTAATTCTTTTCTCATAATTATAATTGTTTTGTAAAAGTTTAAATCTGTTAGTAAGTAATTATCTGCGAATATATGAATTGTTACCCACAAAAAGAAAAACTTTGTGTAACATTTTAGAGGCATTGGTTGCATATTCTCAAAATAGCAGAAAAAAGGTGGATTTTTGTGGGCTATATAGTTATTAATAATGTGGAAAATCCTAATTTTGCCACTTGTAAAAACAATAATAGACTTAATAAATAAGAAAAATGAAAGATTTTATGAAAATTATGTGGGCCACAGTAGTGGGACTTTTTGTCTTCACTATTATTACCAGTGTGCTCAGTGTGTTTGCATTAGTAGGTGTAGCAGCCGTAGGTAGTTCTAAAACAGAAGTAAAGCCAAATACCGTTTATCATCTGGTATTGAATGGTTCTATCACTGACCGTGTTGTTGAAAATCCATTGGCAATGCTATCAGAAGAAATGAATACGGGACTTGGACTGGAAGATATTCTGGCATCGATAGAGAAAGCAGAAAAGAATGAGAATATAAAAGGTATCTACTTGGATATTAAATCAATAGAAACATCGTACGCAACCATTCAGGAAATGCGTAATGCTCTTGAAGAATTTAAAAAATCCGGAAAATTTGTAGTAGCATACGCCGATAATTACACTACCGGACTATACTATTTGGCATCTGTTGCCGATAAAATCTATATGAATACTCAGGGTGTGATAGATTGGCGCGGAATGAGCGGTCAGGCAGTCTTCTTTAAAGATTTACTGGATAAACTTGGAGTGAGAATGCAGATATTTAAGGTGGGTACGTATAAATCGGCAGTAGAGCCATTTACAGCAATGGAGATGTCGGATGCCAACCGTGAACAGACTATGTGCTATATCAATTCCATCTGGAATAATATTCTTGACGATATTTCAGTAGCGCGCAACATCAGTAAAGAACAGTTGCTTGCATACGCTGATAACGGACTATTGTTAGTTGAGACCGATGAATCTGTTAAAGCCGGAATGGTTGACAGTGTGCTTTACAAGAACGATATGGACAAAGTATTGGCATCTATGATGCAGTTAGAAGAAGATAAGAAACCTGTCAAACTGTCGCACACTAAAATGCTGGAAGTAACCGATGCTGATGCAGAAGTACAGGCACTGTTGTCCGATAAAATTGCAGTTTATTATGCTGAAGGCGATATTGTTGATGAAGGCAAAAAGGGAATAGTATCTGGCAAAGTAGCGAAAGATCTGCGCAAACTGCGTGAAGACGATAAGGTTAAGGCTGTGGTTCTACGTGTCAATTCAGGTGGCGGTAGCGCATTCGGTTCAGAGCAGATGTGGTATGAAATAGAGCAGCTCAAAGCCGTTAAACCAGTTGTTGTATCTATGGGCGATTATGCTGCATCGGGTGGTTATTATATCTCTTGTGCAGCAAATTACATAATAGCACAACCTGCTACATTGACAGGTTCAATAGGTATCTTTGGTATGATTCCTGAATTTGAAAAACTTGCAAAACGCATAGGTGTTACAATGGAGACTGTAAGTACTAATAAATTAGGTGGTATGGATAACTTTGTAAAGCCTATGAATAACGATGCCAAAGCTATTATGCAGCGTACCATAAACGATGGTTACGAACTTTTTGTAAAACGTTGTGCCGATGGTCGCGGAATGTCAACCGATGCTATTAAGGCAATTGCCGAAGGTCGTGTCTGGACAGGTGAAGATGCTGTTGAGATAGGTCTTGTAGATGCACTTGGCGGTGTTGATGAAGCTATAGCAAAAGCAAAAGAATTGGCAGGTGCAGAAGATGCTGTTGTAGCAACTTATCCGGAAAAGAAGAGTATTTTTGAAGAGTATATTGCTACCTTAACTGAGATGGCTTCACAGCCGGCAACTCCAGTTGAACAGCTTAAACAGACTATAGGTATAGAGTATATCAGCGATGAACCTTCTGTTCAGGCCCGTATGCCATACTACATTGAAATAAATTAATTCCTGGTAACAGGGTGAACTGTTGAAATTACCAGTTACGTAGCTGTAAATATATAATGCCCTGGTGGTTTATGTCACAACCGCCAGGGCATTTAGTTTTTGTAATATCAATTACTTAGAGGCAAAGACAAAATCGTGCATTTCGCAGATTGATGCTTCAGGAGTAGCAGAAGAGAAAGCAAAGAATAGAGCCTGTTTACCCTGATATTTCTTAAGTTTCCTTACACAAGCTTTAACCTCTGTCAACTCTTGTTTCATATTCTTCTTTATTCTGATTGTACCAACCTTTTTACCTCCCTTTTTAGGATTGCCGGCATAGATGGTAATCTTACCCTTAACACCTTGTGGTACAATATTCATCAACAGTTTCAAGCCTTTTTTGCCGTATGTACTATCAAAGTTAAAGTATTTGTAGCCAACAAGTGAACCATCGGTGTTGTTAACAACAGGGTTGCTGTTTACACTCAAATCGTATGGATCTCCATTGTATGAAAGACCGTCGGCACGTGTGGCAGCAACATAAGAACCGGAATAGACTCTGTTAGGATATTCTGCGTATGATGGAGTAGGGCCTGTATAGTAGCAAGCAATACCTGCTGAATATCTTTTGAAAGGATCCAAACCATCGGTTTCAAATCCCATAGATGTATATTCAGCTTCGCTTATAATAACTTTACCATCTTTTACCTGAACATCTATAGGTTCAACCATAGCCTGACGAGAATATTCGTCTATGCCATTCTGTCTGTGATAGAACACATACCACTGTCCGTTTATCTCCATAATACCACCATGAGTATTGCCATTTGGAATGGCTGTGTGAATAGTGTTGCCATCGTCATCGGTATCTCTTCCGCGACCATCAATAATAGTACCACCGTATGTGAAAGGACCTAACGGACTCTTGGAATAAGCGTATGCCAGAGTGTAGTTTGTTTCCGGCAGACCAAATTCACCGTTACCTGCCCAACGGCTGTAAACAAATACATACATACCATCTATTTTGCGTATAGAAGAGGCTTCAAAGAAACGGAATTCGCCTTCCTGATCTCTTGCAGAGACCATATTCTCTACAGGCTGAGTACCTTTCTTAACTGTTGCCATTGTTTCTGGGTCAAGTTCTGCTCCCCAAGACTTTTCAAAGCCCCAGTAACCATATACCTTACCATCATCATCTACAAAAACAGCCGGGTCGAAACCTAAAATACCATCTGTAACTCTAGGGTTGTTTTTACTCCAGTTGCAAACTACAAACGGACCATCCGGTCTGTCAGACTTTGCAATCATACCGTTTCTGCCACCTGCCTGGTTGTTAGGGTAGAGATAGTATGTCTTCTTGCCATTCTCATCGGTGGTGAAAGTAACATCGGGAGCATACAGAATATCGCCTCTACCATCGCGATTCAACAGGTTTCCGTTGGCATCAGTCTTCGATTCAAAGATTATGCCATCATAGCGCCAGTTATTCAAATCGTCAACAGAGGCAGACCAAACCACTTGCTCACGACCACAATATTGTGTAATTTCAGAATCGTGAGAACCATACACATACACTCTGTATTTGCCCGGATTATCCGGGTCTTCAAACACGTAAGGTTCGCCATCGGGGATATATTCCCATAGTGGCAGATATGGGTTAGCAGCATTCAAAGTAACAGCAGCTGCACCCATCAGCAAAATGCTGAAAACAGACTTTCTTGAAAACATATTAATAATTTATTAGTTGATATATTCTGCTATCTTTTGGCGAAAATAGTCATAATTTGTAAAACGTCATATATATGTACATTGATTAATGTCTTTTTTGTTGTTGCTTAGAACAATTTGTTGGAAAATACCTAACTTTGTAGATTAAATGTTATGTGTAGGATATAAATTACACAAACTTGATTAATTGATAAGAAAACAGAATTATTATGCATAAAATTAAGACTTTAATTTATTTACTTTTTGTAAGCATTGCTGTAAGTGCAAACAGCGAGATTGTTAATATGATTCAAGCAGACTCTGATGTCTCTATATCTGTTACGAATGATTCAACTAATCCTTGGAGTATTTGCGGAAAAGACTCACTTCAAAGCAATGGTGCCGGTAGCTTAATTCTATCTTATTATTCAACGGAATATACAGAATTAAGTTTTTATGGTAATCGTTATGTGTCAGTCTATATCAATAATAGCAGTCAGGGAACAATTTCAAGTAAAAAAACTATTCTTTTGAAACCTGGAGAAAATGTCATTAGATTTTATACATCTAAAACAACACCATATATAATTAAAGATATTTCAGTAAAAAGGTTTTCTTCTTCAGGTATAGATAGTTTGATAGAGAGTAAATCGGACGTACAAGTAGAAATAATAAATGATTCAATAACTCCTTGGATGAAATATTTAAATGGTAGCGATACAATACTTACAACTAATGTAAAATCAGCTATCAGTTTTAAATATCAGTCTGATTCAATTACCGAACTTTCCTTTGGTTGGAGTACAAATTCAAGTATACAAATATATATAGATAGTGTACTGCAGAGCGGAATGTCAGAGGCAATCCAAAGAAGGAGAATTGCAATTCTTCCGGGTGAACATATTGTGACATTTAAATCAACAATGTCAACATACACTAAAAATATACTTCATGATATATCTATAAAAGAATGCGATTCATATGAAATTAAAAATCTAATAGAAGAACAATCGGATGTAAAGGTCAGTGTTATAAATGATCCCAATGTGTTATGGAAAGTAAAAGAAGATAAAACCATAATGAACGACGTCTTTGGTGCAGTTCTCTCCATTCAATTTGAAACAGACTATATTACAACCTTATCCTTTGATTGGAACACTAATTCAATCATGACATGGAGTCTGGATGGTGCAGAATACACCACTTTAAACTCAGATACAAAGTCAATTCTTCGGTATCTAGCTGCCGGCAAACATACTATATCGTTTAAGTGTACTTATAACTATTCAGAAGCTATATTAAATAACCTGTCAATCAAGAAAGTACATTTGAATTCCGATATTGATAAACTGATAAGTAATAAAAGTGATGTAGCCGTAGAAACTTTTAATGACGATGTAAGTCCTTGGTATATAATAGGTGGAGATACGTTAAAATCATCTAATTCAGGTGCAACCATACAGTTTGTTTACAAATCTGATTTCTTGACAGAATTAAATTATCTTGGCAATACCACTCCGATAATTGATGGTGAAAACAAAAGCTTTTCAAATTACAATGTAAACTCATATTTTTTGTTGCCTGGTGAACATACCATTGCATTTAAGTCAAAATCAGCAAGTGCATACATATATGAACTGTTCGTGAATGAACTTAAACCTTCAGAAATAGAAGAAGTAATTGAAGATAAATCAAATGTGGAAGTACATGTAACAAACAATGTGACCAATCCATGGACAATACTTGGAACAGATACATTGCGTTGTAAACAGTCGGGTGGAGTTATGAAAATAACATTTGAGACTGATTCCATAACTAAAGTATCGTACAACAATCTTTTGTATGTTTCAGTTAATGCAGATGGAAAAGACATAAAATCAGGGGCTTATCTGTCTGCTGGCAAACATGAAATAGTGTTGACATCTACTTCAATCAATGCTTATATTAGTGGCCTAAGTATTAACAGAGTATGTGATAATTCACATATAGAGAACATATTATCCAATTATATTGATGTACCAGTCATATTTGAAAATGATTCAATAAATCCGGTAGTAACATTTGGAACAGATTCATTATTATTGCAACCACTCTCTTCTTGTGAGTTAATAATAGATACAGATTATATTACAGAACTGAATATAAATTACAGCTCAAGCCAAGTGACAGTATCAGTAGATAATCTTAAAAAAAGCAGCTCTGAAAAGAAAATAGTTATTCCTGCCGGTAAACATACAATAAAAATAGCTTCAACATCATCTTCTACTGTGTTGTACGTGTATGGTTATTCAATCAAGAGCTTATGTAATGCAAACGATATAGAGAATGCAATTAATAGAAGCCAAGGGTTGTCGCTTACCGTTTATAATGATACAATATCACCCTGGTATGTTTGTGGTCAGGATTCATTGACAAATAATAAATCAGGTTCAACATTTAAGATATCTTACAAATCGGATTATATAACAGAATTGTATTATGTAGGTAATCAAGTAATTGAGATAGATGAACAGTCGTATAGTAATAGTGATGAAAAGTATATATATATCCAGCCAGGTAGTCATAGTATTGTATTTACTCAGAATTCATCAAAAGGTTCAGTGCTGTCAGGTATTTCGATAAAGGAGATAAAGAATGAACTTGAAGAACTAATATATGCTAATTCTGATGTAGTGTTAAGAGTCATCAATGATACTATATCGCCATGGACTGTTATAGGTAAAGATTCTATATCAAACCAGAATTATGGTGCCAAAATGTCCATAGAATATGAATCCGATAATATAACTGAAATCCATTTTAATACATCTTATAGTATCCAATGTTCTATTGATAGTGCAGATATGTATTATTCAGATAAACCGGATCATTACAGCTATTTAAATCCTGGAAAACATATAATAACATTAAAATCATCATATAGTAGTATAGAGGATAATCTGATTAAAGGATTGTTTATAAAGGAAAAACTCTACACAGCTGCTGTTGCTACCGAATTGATGTCCGCAATAAATAAGACAACCAATGTTAATCTTCAGATTATGAATGATTCATATTCACCATGGTGGATAGAAAATGGTAAAATAGTGAATGATAAAAAAAATGCTGCAATATCATTTCTATGTGAATCAGAATATCAAACAGAACTATATCTTAGCATTACCAACTCTTGTGATTGTTACATAGACAATGTTAAGTATGAAAATGTAAATTATATTCGTCAAAGTCTGGGTTCTGGAATACATACAATAACTATTATACCTGATGATAATTATAAAACCGAGATTTCAAATCTGTCAATAGAGGGGATAGGGACTGATGAGATAGAAGAGATGATTGAATCTTTATCTGAAGTAGAAGTAGAGATAATCAATGACCCAGCAAAACCATGGAAACTAATAGGTCAGGATTCTTTGTCCACAGCTATGGAAAATGGAACCATCGGCATTAAATATACGTCAAACAAAAGAACCGAAATACATATAGATTGGTTGTTTAAAAAACCGCAAATCATAGTAGATAGAGAAGTCTGCAGCATCCAATCAAAGACTACAGATTGTTATCTGCATTTAGAACCAGGTACCCATGAAATTCAACTTGTTAGTAAAGATAAACCATACTCAAATTCAAACGACCCGTACTATGGATATATCATTATCAATTCCATATCGGTCAATGAAATAGACGCTATGGATGTATCGCATGTAGATTTTTTGGCACCAAGCTATCCGGAGTATTTATATGATTTTGATGAAGATGGCATATTAGAATGGTCTAAAAATGATATATATGATATAAATATGACCAATTACCAGGTCGAAATTATTAAGAATAGTCATAACAATTGGTTAAATATCAATAATGATAAATGGTTTGATGGATATCAAACAACATATGATGACGATATAGTATATGTTGCTGACTCGTTTGGATTTTATAATCAACATAAAATACCTGATGTGGATTATTATGTGGACTTTAATAATGATGGTTACCCTGATATTGTCAATGGAAGTAAAGCAACATCTACTTCAGAAATGAGTTATGCATATACATTCGTGCCAGGTAACGGTTTTGTTAAGTCAGGTATTAATCTGATATCAGTCAATGAATATAATAATATTCCTACTCGTAAGAATAGGACTGGATTTATTTTACAAAGTGCGTCTCAGGCCCTGTCATTTAATAATATTGTTAGATCAAAACCATCTACAGGAAGAAATATACACTTCACTAACGTAGATTTTAATGGTGATGGAATAGAAGACTGTGTGACAAGAAATAAGGTCCTTCAGAATATAGGTGATGGAACAATAGTTGAACATGATTTATCGGGAGATTTTGCAGATATTGACAACAATGGTGTAATGGATGCTATATCATACGAAAATGGCAATATCGTTATATATAAGATGAACAGAGATTGGACATATACCGAATACACAATCTATTCAGGTGCACCTTTTGATGATTACTTGTGTTATGATTTTAATAAAGACAACAGAAAGGATATACTGCTGGTCTTTAACTATACAGAAAAGTTGAGTGGCAGTTATTTAATCATGCTGACCGCTACAGAAGATGGAGACTTTGAATCATACGAATATTTCTATGCCAATAAATTCAGGTTTAAAGATTGCGTAGATATTGATGCAGATGGTTATTATGAACTATTCTGTATGGAAGAAATAGGTGATGATAACTATAAAATTGCTTACTTTGATATAGATGGCATTAATATAAGTGAAAAAGCAAACTATTTTGATTTTTACTTATATCCATACGATGCTTGGTATTCAGAACACCATTACAATGTGTTGGATATTGATAACGATGGAATAATGGAACTTTCACTGCAGACACTTTCAGATACGTTAGGAGTGAATAGTTACCAACATAATTACAACCTTATAAAACTATCTAAAGAAGAGAATCAGCGCCCATCAAAACCTGATAAACCAAATGTGGTTTATGAACCAGCAACAGGTAGTTTGTCAATAACATGGGCTCAAGGAACTGATAAAGAGACTTCTTCTGTAGATTTGACGTACGCATTACGTATAGGAACAGAACCGGGTAAGGGCGATGTAGTATATGCTCATGCTTCAACAGATGGTACCCGTAAAAATCTTATGGGTGGAAATCAGAGTACAAACAGATTCCGTTTGTTAAATACCAATACATGGAAAGCAGGTAAATATTATATCTCAATCCAGGTTGTTGATCCTAATAACAGAGGTTCTGAATTCAGTGAAGAGGTAATTTTTGAGAAAAATACATATGCAAATGCATTCACCCTGTTGTATGATAAACCTTTTGGTGTTGGCGATACTTGTAAGGTACAATTACACCAAAATGTATTGTTGAGTAAAGATTATAGTTTAAAACTATCACATGGAAGAGTGGTAGAAGATAATGAAGATAAGTCTGTAGTTAGAGTTGTGTTTGATAAACCTGGGCTACAAACAATATCATTAACTTCTGTGGATTTGGATGGTTATACAGGTGCCACATTTGAAGAGACAATAGAAGTTAATTCAGTCTCAATGAATAAGATAGATTCAGATATGTACATAACTGTGGCTCTAGATATGAATGAAGATGGTTTACTGGAATATTTTGTTGATAAAGAAGGATTCCATGAAGCCAATTTAGACGGTGTATATAACAGAATTACTAAAATGTACAATAATCATACATTAATTGTTGATGCAGAATATAATCAGCCAGATTATGTGTTAGATATCAATAAGGATGGTAGAGCCGATATGTTTGCCAATATGTCATATTTTAATTCTAGTAGTTGGTATACTATGATAAATACTGGTAACAAAAATATGTCAATAAATACAAATCCAATAAGCTTTAATTTCTTTGTAAGCAATATGCATGGCTTACTTGATATGAATAATGATGGTAATCTGGAAATAGTAGCAAAATCATCAAAGCAAGCAACTAACAGACCAACACAAACTACGGGAATATCGTTCTTAAGTCATGATTCATTCGATAATATCGTAGAACAAATTTGGTTAGGCAATATAGTGATGATAAGAGATCTTACCAACGACGGATTGCTTGATTTGTTAGTCAATGAACGCAGCAACACGGGAGATTCGATTATGTATTATTTATATAGAAATGCATCAGATTTTACCTTTGTAAAAGATGCTGTAGTCTTGACAATACCAAATGAAGAATCGCTTCGTTATATAGAGGATCTTGATAATGATGGACTTTTGGATATGATAACTAGTCAGAATAATGCTTATTATGTACGCTGGAGTGATGGAACCATAACAGAACTAGATGGCATAACAGGTGTCTATTCAATGGATTTGACAGAACAGAAATATCGGGCCTTTGATTATAATAATGATGGTTATTGGGATCTTAAAGCAACTGGTGGAATGTACGATGAAGATGGCGTGCTGCTATTCCTGCCAAATCATCAGTATCAGTTCATATCTGGTTATAATATTAAAGAAAATAATATACCATTTGTAATATCTGATAGTATAATTCGAGTAGGTGATAAGAAGATCTTAACGCATAATAGCCGTCCAGAGAGACCTATTAACCTATCTGTGGTACAGAATAACGATGGCATTTATATCCGTTGGGAACATAGTATGGATAGTGAAACACCTGAATGCAATATGCGCTATAATATAAGCGTTAAACACAAAAATAAAAGTGGAGTTGATTCCTACCTGATTTCTCCGTGTAATAGTGCCAAAAATGGTGTACATGTCCCTTCGACATTAAGACTGGTGGATGGAAATACCTATTTCGTTCCAATCGCATCTATACCTGTAGGCGAATATCAAGTTCAGGTTCAAGGTGTCGATATGCAGAACCTTGAATCAGAATTCTCTGATGTTTTGGATTTTGAAGTTTTGGAAACAAGTAGCTTCGACATACCGGCAGTAATAGAGGAAGGTGTGAAAACAACAATTAAAGTTATGACCAACCAAATACATGAGATCGATTGGGACGGTGGACAGGTAATCACTTCTAATGGTAATGAATATGTTTTAGTGTGGGACAATGCTGGTAGTAAAACAATCAGTACCGGTGGCGTTGAGCAGACAATATATGTATATCCGGTTCCTGATGCTCAATTTACAATGCCGGATAAAGTATTGGTGCAATCAACAGTAAAAATACTAACTGACAATGCAAAAGATGGCAGTTGGAAAGCATCAGCCGATGGTATAAACTTTAAGTCATTATCAGAATTAGATATAGAAATTATATCAATCGATAAAGGGGCTATGGTTATACGTTTCAATCAACCGGGCGTTTATATATTAACACATACAACAAATGGTGCTCAGACGGAAGTTGAATATAAACATCAGGTAGAAGTTTCAGACCAAAATGCAATTCCACAAATAGAAGCAGTCTTCAGTATAGATAACTATTATCACATTTTGTGGAACACATCATTGGAATTACCGATAGAGGTGACTGGATATAGAGTGTACAAGGAGACATCTTATGTAAACCAGTTTGAACTTATATACGAATGTGGATTGGAGACTTCAATTTATGTTGATTCTGTATCGAATGCTAGTCAAAGTTCATCAAGATATGCCATAAGTTATTTGACAACCTATGGCGAATCAGCAAAGAGTGTAGTTCACCAAGGATTACATGTTATGATAAACAGAGGTCTGGCAAATATGTGGAATCTTGCGTGGATGAAATATGAAGGCCGTGAAGTTTCGTCGTACAGAATATGGCGTGGAACGTCAGTAGATGAAATGCAACAGATAGCAGAGATTTCAGGTAATATTACTTCATATAGCGATTTGATTGCAGACACAACCTATTTCTATGCAGTTGAGATTCTATTTGCAGAAAGCAATACTTCACCTGGAATAGGTAGTCGTGCATCAGGTAGGAATACCTATTCATACAAATCTAACGTGGTGTCAACCCAATTTGCACATCAGGTATCAGAGATAGAATCAATTTCAATTATTGGAAGTGATATTGATTTGCAGTTGTCAGAAACATCGCAACTATATGCCTATGTCAATCCATACTATGCTTCGTATCAAGTAGTGAACTGGGTAATAGAAGAAGGTTCTCATCTTGCTTCAATAAATTCCGGAGGACTATTAGTCGCAAAAGGAAATGCCAACGGCAAAGTAAAAGTTAGGGCTTATGCGTTAGACGGAACCGGCGTTTATGCAGAAAAGACAATTAATATATCGGGATACGAAGAAATTCCGGAATCGGTAATTACTCCAAATGTCGAGAAGCATAGCAAAACCCAGAAAGTGTTAATAGAAGGTAAACTCTTTATAAAATTACCAGATGGATCTCTGTATGATTTAACCGGTAAAAAGATGAACTAAACTATAAAGGGGCGCCGAATAAGTGATTTAGTCGCCCCTTTTGTATTTTATGATGGCAGTACCACCTTTATTTTTATGGAATTATTTTGCTGAAGTTAATCAATTCATTAACTTTGCGCAAAACAAATAATTTAACCCATGAAGAAACGAGATGTTGTTTTTTACAAGCATTACTTTAATGAGTTTTATTTAGCTCAAACAGAAAAAGTAAGAAAGAAAATAGTCCAGACTCTCATCTGGTTGCAAACTATTGATGTGTTGCCAGTGTCAATATTACGAAGTATAAAAGGAACGAAAGGACTGTATGAGATAAGGATTGAGTTTGGAGGAGATATCTTTAGAGTGTTCTGTTGTTTTGATAAACAGGCCATAGTGGTACTGTTTAATGGTTTTCAAAAGAAGAGCAATAAAACACCAAACAAGGAAATAGAGAAAGCAGAGAGATTAATGAAAGAGTATTTTAGCTGTAAAAATAGTTGAGTATGAAGAATAAAGATATAATGGATTGTAGAACTCTTGATGAACTTGTCAATATAGAGTTTGGAGAACCCGGAACAAAGGCACGCGATGATTTCGATAAAGAGACTGATGCTTTCTGTTTAGCTCAGACGTTGAGAGAAGAACGTTTAAGAGCAGGTCTTACTCAGGAACAGTTAGCAGAAAAAATAGGCACAAAAAAGACCTACATTTCTAAGTTGGAGAATGGTAAGTCAGATATTCAGTTGAACACTTTATTTAGAATCTTTGAAGGCCTGGGCCGTAGAGTACAATTAACAATCCTATAAAAGTGTGGATTTATATATTTAGCGAGAAACTGTTTGTTTAGGAAAACTAAGCAAAATGTAGATATAGTATAGAAAAAATAGGGGTGGTACTTCGGTATGATAGTACCACCCCTTTGTTTATGTTGCTTTGATGTTATTTTACTAAGACTTTTTTGCCGTTGATGATGTTGATACCCTTTTGTGGAGCTTCTATGCGTTCGCCGTTCAGGTTGTAGATAATGTCGCTGGCAGGAGTAGGGGTGAACACCGGAGAAACATCAGTCAAACGCTGTTCTTCCAGTATTTCCAATGCCTTTGCAGCATAGCGCTTACCTATCAGTCTATAACCTTCCGGACTAAAGTGCAGGTTATCTCCACAGTCAGTACAGCCCTGAGAACTTACTACGTGTGCAGTCTTAATCTTCTTAGGCAGTTTGTTAATAGTATTGTTGGCACCCGCACACTGACCTCCCTGTTCTTCATCTACCACCTGACCTGCTATCAGAGGTACATCGGCAGCATTCAGTGACAGATCCTTTAGAATATTCTTATAGACAGTATTTACATTGTTAAGCCAGGTATCGCTATATGCATCGGTCTCACCCTGATGCAGCAGAATACCTTTAATTACACCTGTTTCCTGAGCCTTCTTGGCATACTTAATAAGAGTACTATAAACATTACCAGTTGAATTGTAACTCTTGATTATGTTCTTCATCCAGTCGGCAGCCGATGAATAATAGCTTCTGTACTGAGCCTTGTCAAAAAGCACTATAGAACAACCCTCTACAGCCACTACAACCACTCCAACTCTAATGCTGTCAGGCAGTTTTTCTATCATTGTGCGTCCAAAATAGTCGGCAGGACTCAAACTATTGTTTGAACGTACCAACGGTGGAACAGCTCTGCGCCAGTTACCAACCACATAGCTACCATTGCCTGAACAAGTCTGCAAATTCTTAAATCTATTGTCAAGCATCTTCTTGTCTTGTTCTTGCAAACCAATATTAGTATCTCCACCTGCCATATTGGACTGACCAATACATAGATAAATGTAGAAGTTTGGATCAACTTCGGCTTTCACAGTCTGTTTCATACCTTGTACCAATGATAGCGCTAAAAATGCAGCCATCAACTTTGTTAGTTTACTTTTCATATTTTAGTTAGTATTTATTTTGTTTTATATGCAGTCGCAAAGATATAATTAATTCAAATACCTTATTATATATGGGCAATAAAACTGATAAATACGGCAAACTATGCTCTTAGAAGCAAAAAAAGTTTGTGTTTAATAAAAATTGCATTAAATTCGCACTCTGACATTAGATGAAAGTAATTATTAACGAATAATATTCACTTAAAACAAAAACTAAAATGAAAAGATTGTTTAAGGCAGCTTTATTAGTAGCTGTTATTGCTTTAAGCGCAAACAGTGCTTCTGCACAGGGTTTGAAAGACGCTTATAAGAAGTATTTTACAATTGGTGTGGCAGTTAACCCACGTAACATCTCAACACCTGAACATATTGAGATTATCAAGGCTAACTTCAACAGCATCACAGCTGAGAACGTAATGAAACCAGGTGAAATGCACCCAAGAGAAGGTGTATGGAACTTCGAGCAGGCTGACGCAGTTGCTAACTTCTGCCGTGAGAATGGTATTAAATTACGTGGTCACTGTCTGGTATGGCACAGCCAGTTCGCTAACTGGATGTTCACTGACGAAAACGGTCAGCCAGTATCTAAGGAGGTATTCTACGAACGTCTGAAGGATCACATCTTCACAGTTGTAAACCGTTACAAGGATATCATCTACTGCTGGGACGTTGTTAACGAAGCAATGAGCGACACTCCAGGTAAGGATTACGAAGGTTCTTTCCGTAACTCAAGACTTTATCAGCTCTGCGGTGATGAATTTATAGCAAAAGCATTTGAATATGCTCACGAAGCAGATCCAAAGGCACTTTTGTTCTACAATGACTATAACGCAGCTAACCCTCACAAAACTGAATACATCTACAATATGGTTAAGAAGATGCAGGAACAGGGTGTGCCTATCACAGGTATCGGTATGCAGGGTCACTACAACATCTACGACAACCCAAAATGGGAGAACTTTGAAGCTGCTATCCAGAAGTACTCAGAACTTGTTGACAACATCCACATCACAGAGCTTGATATGCGTGTAAACCACGAAGCAGGTGGTCAGTTGCAGTTCAGCCGCGAGGGTGCAGAAATCACTCCTGAAATCAAGAAGATGCAGGAAGACAGATATGCAGAAATGTTCGAAATCATGCGTAAGTACAAGAAGGTTATCAAGAACGTAACATTCTGGAACCTTGGCGACCGCGATTCATGGTTAGGTGCTCGTAACTATCCTCTTTTGTGGGACGAAAACTACCAGGTTAAGGACGTTTACTACGTAGTTAGAGACTTCAAGAAGAACAAGAAAAAGTAAGAAATAGTAGTAGATAACTACAATACGAACCTTCGGGAGTATTAAACTTCCGAAGGTTTTTTTATTGCCTGATGCAAAAAGTTATCAACAGGATTTGACTTTTAGGCTTTGTTCATATATTATATAGTGGTGTACCCTTTTATAAGATTTATTAAAATATTTTTGGTGAATTATAAAGCTTACACTATATTTACAAAATGAATGTTTGAATATTCTAACTTTTAAAAATTTTATATGAAAAAGAATTTATTATCATTAGTTGCATTGGCAGCTATCAGCCTGTCAGTTAATGCACAGGGCGTAGAAGACTACAAACCAGCTTCTACAAACCAGGAAGGTAAGCAGTACCCAATGGTTAACTCTGAGGGTAGAGTACGCGCACAGATTTCAGCTCCTGAAGCTAACAGCGTAAAGCTTGATATCGGTGGTGTAAAGTATGAATTGAAGAAAGACGAAAACGGTGTTTGGACTGGTGAATCAGAACCACAGGATGTTGGTTTCCACTACTATCAGCTGAACATTGACGGAGCATCAGTTCCAGATCCAAATAGCCTTTACTACTATGGCGCAAGCCGTTGGGGTAGCGGTATCGAAATTCCTTCACCAGACGAAGATATCTTCGCTGTTAAGAACGTACCACAAGGTTCAGTTAACGAGTTCTACTACTATTCATCAGTAACAGAGCAGATGCGTCGTTGTTTCATCTACTTCCCGGCTGAATACTATTCAAATCCAACCAAGAAGTTCCCGGTTCTTTACCTGCAGCACGGTATGGGTGAAAACGAATTCGGTTGGTCACAGCAGGGTCACACAGCTCACATCATGGACAACCTGATTGCAGAAGGTAAGGCAGTTCCTTTCGTTATCGTTATGGATAACGGTTTGAACGCTCGTCCTGCAGGTCAGGCAGCAGCAGCTCCTCAGATGGGTGGTTTCGGTGGCGGTCAGATGCCTCAGATGGGTCAGCGTCCACAGGGTGCTCCTCAGATGGGCCAGATGCCTCAGGGTCAGCGTCCACAGGGTGCTCCTCAGATGGGTCAGATGCCTCAGGGCCAGCGTCCACAGGGTGCTCCTCAGGGCGGTCAGGCTGGTCAGGCTCCACGTCGTCAGGGTGGTTTCGGTGGCTTCAACATGGGTGGAGCTTTCCAGGATGTATTGCTTAAGGACATCATCCCATTCGTAGAAAAGAACTTCCGCGTTTACAACGATACAGAACATCGCGCTATGGCAGGTCTTTCAATGGGTGGTATGCAGACACGTTCAATCACTCTTGCTAACCCAACAGTATTCGCATACGTTGGTATGTTCAGCGGTGGTTCATTCAGCGTTCAGGATCTGGAGAATGCATCAGACTTCAAGAAGACTAACAAGGTTCTGTTCATGAGCTGCGGTAGCAAGGAGAACATGGGTGTAATGGAAGCAGCTGAAAATCTGAAGAAGATTGGTTACAATGCTACAGGTTATATTTCAGAAGGTACAGCTCACGAATGGCATACATGGAGAAGAAGCTTGTATCAGTTCGCTCAGTTGATTTTCAAAAAGTAATAAAATAATCCTAATATGAAGAAAATATTATCAATGGTAGGTGTAGCCCTTTTGGCTACATCTATCTCTACAGCACAAGAGATAAAGGAAGATTTCGTACCTTCAGTACTTAATCAGCCAGGTCAGGAGTATCCTATGGTAAACTCACAGGGTTATGCTCGTTTCCGTATCAACGCTCCTCAGGCACAGTCTGTAAGCGTTAGCTTAGGTCTTGGTGGCCAGGGCGGTACTAAACTTGAAAAGAACGCAGAAGGCGTTTGGGAAGGTACTACAGCAGGTCCAATGGACGAAGGTTTCCACTACTATCATCTTACAATCGATGGCGGTACTTTCAACGATCCAGGTACAAATAACTACTACGGTTCAACACGTTGGGAGAGCGGTATTGAAATTCCTGCACACGATCAGGATTTCTATGCAATGAAGAACGTACCTCACGGTTTTGTTCAGCAGGTTCTGTTCTGGTCAGAGAGCACAGAGCAGGTTCGCAGAGCATTCGTTTATACTCCTCCTATGTACGGTAAGGATAACAAGAAGTATCCTGTACTTTACCTGCAGCACGGTTGGGGTGAAGATGAAACAGCATGGTCAACACAGGGTCACGCTAACCTCATCATGGATAACCTGATTGCAGAGGGTAAGATTGAACCATTCATCATCGTAATGACTTACGGTATGACTAACGGTACTCGCTTTGGTGGTTTGGCATCATTCAACTTCAAGGATTTTGAAAAGGTTCTTGTTGACGAATTGGTTCCTTACATCGATGCTAACTTCAACACTATCGCCGATAAGAAACACCGCGCTATGGCAGGTCTTTCAATGGGTGGTATGGAGACAAAGAACATCACTCTTGCACGTCCTGAAGTATTCGGTTCATACGGTTTGATGAGTGGCGGTACATACGCTCCATCAGATATCAAGAGCAAGGATCAGGTAGATCTTATCTTTATGAGCGCAGGTAGCAAGGAGAATCCTGATGCAGTTAACAAGGCTGCTGCAGATCTTAAGGCTGCTGGTCACAATGCAGTGTCATTCGTTTCAGAAGGTACAGCTCACGAATTCCAGACATGGAGAAGAAGCTTGTATCACATGGCACAGTTGCTTTTCAAGAAGAAGTAATTCAATAGCTTCATAAAGCAGAAGGGTTGGCGTTTGCCAACCCTTTTTTATTGCAGTTTTTATAAGAATATATTGCTATATTACTAAATATTGGTAATTTTGTGGAAAATATTTGAGATATGAAAACAACATCAGTAGCATTAGGAACTTATTTTGACAATTTTATTCGTACAAAAGTAGATGAAGGACGTTATAATAATGCCAGTGAGGTAATCAGGGCGGGGCTTCGTCTTCTTGAAGAGAGAGAAATTAGTTTGAAAGAATTGAAAAAGTCAATTTCTGATGGTTTAGATAGCGGTATAGCAACAGATTTTAAATCAGAAGAATTACTTAAAACCCTTAAAAACAGCAGAAGATAATGGCAAACTACCATCTAACACACAAAGCAATAGAAGATTTGTCTAATATTTGGGAATACACGGTTGAAGTTTGGTCGGAACAACAAGCTGATAAGTACTATAATCTAATAATAGATTCATTTACAAGGATCTTAGAAAATCCATTATTGTTAGGTTTAAAATATGACGAAGTCTATCCTGGTTTATTTGGATTAAAAGTAAAAAAACATATCGTATTTTATCAACTATTCTCTAATCAGGATATACTGATAATTAGAATCTTGCATGAATCTATGGATTATAAACGTCATTTCGCTAAAAGTTAGCGGCTTTTCAATACTATAAAAGAGAGAAACAGCGCTGAAGTAATTCAATAGCTTCATAAAGCAGAAGGGTTGGCGTTTGCCAACCCTTTTTTATGGACTGAGGGACAAGCTGTTCGGACCTGCTTCGTTCACCTTTTGTTTTGTAGTAATAGGGTGGGGATTTTCTAATTGGTGGCAACATGGGAGGATTTCAAAAAAAAGCAGTAATTTTGTGAGTTAAAAATAAAGAGAGATGGCAAAGATTGAGATGAAACTGCCGGAAGGCTGGAAGGGTCAGGTGAGCGAACAGTACGTTGAGATAGAGAGTCAGGATGGTACTGCATCGGTAGAGGTAACTGTGGGTGATATGCCGGAAGATTCTGCCGCACCTGAGCAGGCGTTAATCAACTACATAGATATGGTGGGCTTTGACGATGACGATCCGGAAGATTATTCGCCAATAGAAAAATGGGATTTCAATAACCGTAAAGCTTATGGTTTTGATGCATATCTGGAGGATGAATCGTCTATTCGTGTACTCTGTATAGAGCCTAAAAAGGGTGTTCTTGCGGTTATCAGCATTGTTGGTAAGAGTGAGCAGATTGTTGAGGAGACGATGCATTTGCTGGAGAGGGTTTTAAGAATAAAGTAAATCCAAATGTGCGAAAAGGTAGGCAGGGCGGCCAAGTTTTCTCATGTTAAATCCCACAACGCCTGTAGTTGTATGGTAACAGGGGAGTGAAAATGAATTGAAATAGATAATAATTGGAAACTAATATAGTCCAAATAATAATAGTTTAAAAACAAAAGTAAAAACAAAAAATGAAGAAATTTGTAATGCTGATTGTTGCAGCATTTATGCTGACAGCAAACACAGTATCTGCGCAGGAACAGCAGGTACCAAACATTCCAATCGACCCACAGGTACGAGTTGGAAAACTTGAGAACGGACTCACTTATTACATCCGTCACAACGAAGAACCAAAAGGACAGGCAAACTTCTACATTGCCCAGAAAGTTGGCTCTATTATCGAAGCAGAAGGACAAGAGGGACTGGCTCACTTCCTGGAACACATGTGTTTTAACGGAACAGAAAAATTCCCCGGAAATCGCATTGTAAAATATTGCGAATCTATCGGCGTACAGTTTGGTGGCGATTTGAATGCTTACACCAGCTTGGACGAAACAGTCTATAACATAGACAACGTGCCTCTGTCAGTAGAGGGTGCGGTAGATTCATGTCTCTGGATACTTCACGATTGGGCAGACGGATTGTTGCTTCTTCCGGAAGAGATAGATAAAGAACGTGGAGTAATTACAGAGGAGTGGCGCAGCCGTCGCGATGCTTCACAGCGTATGTATGAACAGCTTTTGCCAAAAGTTTATCCTGATGGTAATCCATATAGCAATCGTCTTCCCATCGGCCTTATAGAGACCATTCAGAACTTCCCGTATCAGGCACTTCGCGACTACTATGAAAAGTGGTATCGTCCTGATCAGCAGGGCATAGTAGTGGTAGGCGATTTTGATGTAGATGAAATGGAAAAGAAAATCGTCAGCATCTTCTCAACCATAGCAAAGCCTGTTAATCCGGCAGAACGATTCTATGTGCAAGTTCCTGATAATAAAGAGCCTATCATAGCAATGGCTAAGGACAAGGAACAGCAGTACGTGCAGTCATACATCTTTATGAAGCACGATGACATACCTGATGAAATGAAGAATTCTCTGAATTACTACATAACACTGTATGCAAAACAGGTATCACGCAGAATGGCAGCACAGCGTCTGGCTGAACTTGCAGAACTGCCAGAACCACCGTTTATTGATGCAGCAATTATGGACGATGATTACTTTATCTCCAAAACCAAAGGTGCATTCACCGGTATAATGATAAGTAACGAAGCGGGTTTCAACACAGCTATCACCACACTCTATCGTGAAATGCTGAGAATCTTGCGTCACGGCTTTACAGCATCAGAATACGAACGTGCAAAGGCAGAATATCTGGCAACAGTAGAATCGGCCTACAACCAGCGCGCAAAGACTACCAGTGCATCATACTGCAGCGAATACGTACGTCACTTTATTGATAATGAACCAATTCCGGGTATAGAAACAGAGTATGCACTATCACAGCAGCTGGCTCCTGCCATCACAGTAGATGTAATCAACCAATACGTAATGTCATTGGGACAGACCGATAGTAATTTGGTAGTAGCATGTATGTTACCAGATGTAGAAGGCGTACAGTACCCAACAGAAAAGGAATTGGAGGCACTGCTTAAAAAGGTAGAAGAAGAGACTATAGAACCATACGTAGATAAGGTGTCTAACGAACCTCTGATGAGCGAAATGCCACAAAAAGGCAGCGTAGTGAAGAGCAAAGAGTCAATTCTGGGATATACAGAATATACCCTGTCAAACGGTGCAAAAGTATATCATAAAGAGACCGATTTTAATGCAGATCAGATACTTTTTACAGCATACAGCAAGGGCGGTCTTTCACTCTATGACGAAGTTGAAGCACTGAACCTTAAGGTTACATCAGAAGTAATGAACGTAGGTGGTCTGGGTAACTTTAGCAGCACAGATCTCACTAAGGTTCTTGCCGGTAAAAAAGTCTCTGTAAGCATGGCGGTAAACACCTTTAGCGAATCGCTGAGCGGTAGAGCCACTCCAAAAGACTTTGAAACACTAATGCAGCTTATATACTTGTCATTCACATCGTTGCGTTCAGACGAAGACGCCTTCAAATCTTGGCAGAACAAGACATCAGCCCTTCTTAAGAATGCCGCAACAGACCCAATGACAGCCTTTAACGATACACTTGTGGCTAAACTTTACGGTAATAATCCATTGGCTACACAGCTTAAGTTAGAAGATGTAGAGAAGATTGATTATGCACGTGTAATGGAGATTGCACGCGAACGTTATGCCAACGCTGCCGATTTCAGCTTTGTATTCACAGGTAAAATTAGTGCAGATTCACTGCTTCCAAAGGTAGAACAGTATATAGCTTCACTGCCTGCACAGAAAGGTAAAGAGAAGCAGGGGAAAGTGTTGAAACTTAACGATAAACCTGCTGTTTCTATCTTTGAACGTGAAATGCAGCAGCCTATGGCAACAGTAGCATATATGGAGAACAATAAGACCAAATATAGCTTGAAACAAGACCTTATTTACAGCATTGCAATGCAGGTTCTCGATATTGTTTACACAGAAGAAATTCGTGAAAAAGATGGTGGCACATACGGCGTTTCAACCAGTGGTGCAATACGTGTAAATCCGGAAAAACGTGCCCTTTTGCAGATAGTTTACCAGACAGATCCATCACGTTATGAAGGTCTGAATGAGAAAATTGAAAATATCTTACAAAACTTTGCTGTGGAAGGACCATCGGAAGAGGATGTTCGCAAGGTGAAAGACTTTATGATTAAGAACCATAAAGAGAACTTGCAGCTGAATGGATATTTCAACTCTGCAATGTCTGAATATCTTGCTACAGATCTGAACGTTATAGATGGTTACGAAGAGAATTTAGAGAGCATCACAACAGAAGATGTTCGTAAAGCAGTAGCATCTGTTTTGAAGGGTAAGAATGGAATAAAAATAGTAATGTACAATAAAGGTGAATAAGTAATTTATTCTAACTTGTTAAAAACTTTGTATTATTAAGGCCTATTTTATTAGGTGAAATACTTTGACAATAAGGAATTTTTAACGTACCTTTGCAACAATACGCATAGTCGTGGAGTGTTGCAAAGGGCGTTTTTTTATGTCGGCAACCATTTCAAATGCGTAGTCTGGCAGTCGTAACTCTGTGACAGCCAGCCGCGAAGCGCGCCCAAATGCTTCAATTTTTATAGAATTTTATCGTCAATTTTTGCATGAATTATTGGAGCAGCGAGAGGAGAGTCAAGCTTGCTTGAACTATCCCGAGTCGCGACAATAATCTATGATTTAACAAACCAAGCATGAATTATTGGAGCAGCGAGAGGAGAGCTAAGCTTGCTTAAGCTATCCCGAGTCGCGACAATAATCTATGATTAAACGAAGTTTTAGCATGAAAGGAATAGTTCTGGCAGGTGGTTCAGGTACCAGATTGTACCCAATCACCAAAGGTGTGAGCAAACAGTTACTTCCGGTTTATGACAAACCAATGGTATATTACCCAATATCTGTCCTCATGCTGGCAGGTATCAGAGACATACTGATAATCTCAACACCGCAGGATCTTCCAGCATTCAAACGACTGTTGGGTGACGGAAGCGACTACGGAGTGAACTTTGAGTACGCAGAACAGCCATCGCCCGATGGTCTGGCACAAGCCTTCATCATAGGAGAAAAGTTCATAGGCAACGATTCAGCTTGTCTGGTACTTGGTGACAACATCTTCCACGGAACAGGATTGAGTAAGATGTTGCGCGAAGCTGTGCGCACTGCTGAACAGGAACAGAAAGCAACCGTATTCGGATATCGCGTAAACGATCCCGAACGTTACGGTGTGGCAGAATTCGATAAGGACGGCAACTGCCTTTCAATAGAAGAGAAACCTGCACAGCCTAAATCAAACTATGCAGTGGTAGGCCTCTATTTCTACCCGAATAAAGTGGTAGAGGTGGCTAAAAATATCAAACCATCAGCACGTGGCGAATTGGAAATCACCACAGTGAACCAGAAATTCCTGGAAGATGGCGAACTGAAAGTGCAGACATTAGGTCGTGGCTTTGCTTGGTTAGACACCGGTACACACGATTCTCTGTCAGAAGCATCTACCTTTGTAGAAGTACTTGAAAAACGTCAGGGACTTAAAATAGCCTGCCTGGAAGGCATAGCATACAGAAATCATTGGATAGACGAAGATACAATGCGTCAGCTGGCACAGCCCATGATTAAAAACCAGTACGGACAATATCTGCTGAAAGTTATTGACGAACTGAAAGAGATGGAACTCTAAACAAAAAAGTTTCAAAAAATAAAATCCCCAAAAGAAGGGGTTTAAACAAAGCGCAACCGGAGATTTCCAATATTAAAATTCAATAACCATTATTAATATATAGCTAAGAAATGAACCTGTTCAAACAGTGGTTTCAAAACGCACGCCCTATCTCTTTGGCACAAAGCATGATGCCCGCCATCACAGCATTGGTGTTGTCTTTGGGAATAGAGGATTTTAACTATATAGCAGCCATAATAGCCATAGTAGGTGTAATGTTTGCCCATCTGGGAATGAATCTTGCCGACGACTATTTTGACTACATACAGGTACCGCAGGAATCACGAGACAAATTGGTGCGCAAAGGCATTCGTGCACGTACCAGCAAATGTCCATATTTGAAAGATGGTTCAGCCACACTGCCACAGCTTAGAAACGCAATGATAATATTCCTGCTCATAGCAGCAGTTTGCGGAGTAGTAGTAACACTCTTTAATTTCAGCACAGAGTTGTTGTGGGTAGTAGCCATCACACTTGTTCTTGGCATCTTCTATTCTGCACCTCCGTTGAAATTAAGCTATCGCGGATTAGGCGAACTCATTATAGGCATCATATTTGGACCACTGCTTATGACAGGTATCAGTCTGGCAGGTTGCGGACACATAGACGGCACCATAGCAATGATATCAGTACCGGTAGGAATGTTGGTTACAAACATACTCT
>JAFYMP010000002.1 GCA_017556585.1 Bacteroidaceae bacterium | reverse complement strand
AGCCTCCCACCTGGAGCGCAAATCTGCTTCTTGCTTATGTAGCAAATCTATCTGCGAATTGAGTTCTTTCAGTTTAACATCATCTTTTTCGCGCTTGATTGCTGCACGTTCTATCTCCAGCTGACGCAAACGACGTGTGGTTTCATCAAGTTCCTCCGGTACGGAATCGCGTTCCATACGGAGCTTTGCAGCTGCCTCGTCCATTAGGTCGATAGCTTTATCCGGCAAGAAACGGTCTGTTATATATCGGGACGACAGTTCCACCGCTGCAATTATTGCTTCATCCATAATACGTACCTTATGATGGCTTTCATAACGTTCTTTTATTCCACGCAAGATAGATATTGAACTCATTTCATCCGGTTCATCTACCATTACCATCTGGAAACGACGTTCAAGTGCCTTATCTCTTTCAAAATATTTCTGATATTCATTAAGTGTAGTAGCACCTACGGCACGCAATTCGCCACGCGCCAATGCCGGCTTAAGAATATTAGCAGCATCCATTGCACCTTCTCCTGCACCTGCGCCAACCAATGTATGGATTTCATCTATAAAGAGAATAAAATCTCCATTCGACTGTATTACCTCATTTATTACACCTTTCAGACGCTCTTCAAATTCACCTTTATATTTGGCACCTGCTACAAGCGCACCCATATCGAGCGAATATAGAGTTTTGCGCTTTAGATTTTCCGGTACATCACCACGCTGAATACGTTGTGCCAACCCCTCTACAATAGCAGTTTTACCTGTTCCGGGCTCACCTATTAATATAGGATTGTTCTTAGTTCTTCTACTTAATATCTGTAGTACACGTCTTATCTCGTCATCGCGTCCTATAACAGGATCCAGTTTTGCCTGTTTAGCCCTCTCGTTCAGATTTATTGCAAACCTTTCAAGAAATTCTCTGTTTTCATTTCTATTATTCATAGCTTCTCACTTTAAAATTGTCCTCAACCATACAACTTCAAAAGAGAAACCAATATAAAATTTATGTCATATTGTCGTATAAACCAGTATGTTAACTGACATTTTGACAACATCCGTTCCATTGATTATTTTTTCAGCGAGTCACTCCAGGTTTGCAAGCGTTCGTACTCCTCTTTGGTCAATCGCATAAACGAACCGTGTTGTGGAGCACTAACCCCCTGTATATTTTGAGGCGAATGAAAATTCCGTATATATTGATCCGCTTTACATATACGGTAGTTACGTGGCCAACTACTATATTCTATATATGCAACACACCAAGTACTATCACCTATTAACTGAAAAGCTGATGCACCTTCACACTTCTTATTTCCTTCAAAATCCACATAGTCGTCTGCTACCGGCTCCGGCCAAGGGCCTAACAATGTTTCTGATTTTGTTGTAAATATCCCCGGAGTTCCACCCTCTTTCTTTATCATCATATGAAAAGAGTTGTCGGCCGGAACATAATTTATATCTGCATCAATTGTTGCATAACCCCAATCAAACAACAGCTGTGGCTTAGTTAATTGTGTAAATGTTTCGTCCGCGTAGGAATAGTACATTCTATCATACTTTTCCTCTGCACGATTCAACATAGAGAAATATATCATATAACCTCCCTTTTTTCCATCAGCCCAAACATAATTTTCATCCCAGATTATCTGCGGAGCCCACACACGGTTTATTGTGCTCCAATCTTCATACACATCCTTAGAATCAGGGTTGGAAAATATCGAACTCCCCTTACGGAAATCAAAAGTAACAGACTCCCAATGAATCATATCATCACTAATAAGTAGGTCAATACCATAATTTTCCCATTCAGAAGCTTTTCCCAATTCTCTAAAACTACTTACACGCATATCTGTTGTCACCATAAGATAGCCCTTTCCATCATGCCTGCGACAGATATAAGCATCACGTTGACCTCTTCCTATTCGTGCATGTTCTTTTACATCCATAACAGGATTACCGTCTATCAAATCGTGAAAATGTATCCCATCGCGACTTAGCGCATACGCAGTCCATTCACCGTTACCGCTCATATGACAATACAAATAACCATAATCTCCGGTCTGATAGTTTCCGGGATGATGCTTTGTGTACCATTTAGGATACTTATCAAGCACTTTCTGTGTATTATTATTAATCCACGAATAACCATTACGACGTTCATGACTAATATCTTCATAGTTATCATATCTTTTACCATCACGATCGGCAAAATATGGTCTTTCTGTTTCCAGATCATAATAACGTGCCCATAACGGTTTAGCATTCTTGTCCGGTACTAATCTACGATCCGACATACCCCACTCATTTATATACGTTTCATGCCTATATCCATAAATAGCGTGGTTACGTAACCACTCCACTGCACCTTCTATTGCTACTTTCAATTCATCAGATGGATTTTCAATTTCCATAAGCAATTCCAACACTTTTGGTATTTCACCACAACCGGTAAATGATGGAAACTCATAGATACGCGCACCCACCGGCTCTAAAGTTTCATAATGGTGCTGCTGACACCAAACTGTTGGTTTGCCATCTCTCTTTATCTGACAATCCAAGACACAATCCACAGCCTTTTCAAAAGCATCTTGAGCACGCTTCAAATCGGCCTTACGCAACTTCAATGCATCATACGGAGCTTTATTTCCTGCTGCTATATCACGCATCATACGCATTATATTTGTCATTACGTCGTCATTAAAGGTAATATGTACAGAATAGTCATAACTCCCATCCTCCCTTATTTTCAAAGGATAATATTGAGGCCAACCGCCATTGTCGTATTGCGCTTCAAGCATATATTCAAAACCCTTCAAAAACGCTTTACGATAAATCTTTTTTCTGGTAGCCTTATACATTTTTGACAAAAACTGAAGTTCCTGTATTGTAGCACTGTTATCAAACGTAGAACCTATTCCACTTTTACTTTGTATCTGTTGACGCACAGAAGCACGTTCATAAGCTTTCATCCCAATCTCCAGCCAATGCCAATTCTGATTCTTTGCCCAGCCACCGCTTGGGAACTGATATGCCAATACACTATCGGCCACCATTTCAGCCTCCTGTGTAGCATACCAATCGTCCGGCATATTACGCACTATATTTTTCAATTCCACATTTTCCACTCCATTTACTGCGGCAAATCCTTGAAAGAAGGCTATAAAAAAGAAGACTGCAACACTAACTCTCTTTATCATATTGTTAATTTTAATACGAAGATATAATAAACTGGTATTAAATTCAGAAATCTGCCAAGAAAATCGCAGTATTCATTTTACACTTCATATTTTATTATTTTCAAGCAATCTTTAAACCAAATACATATTTTCACACCCATATCAATCAACAACTTAAACGCCATTATAATTGCCATCAAACAACTAATTGAAAAAAAAAGAGAAAAAAATTTGGATGATATTGAATTTTATACCTACTTTTGCGATATCAAAATGATATCACTTTAATACATTTATAAATTATGGAAAAGAATTTGAACACAGAGTACAAAGGTTTTAAAGCCAACGGTTTTTTTATGCTTTTTGTTTCACTTGCAATTATTGCAGGCAGCATTTGGGGAATTATCTATTCTGCTAACCTGAATTCAACATTAATGGTTATAGGTAGCATAATAGGAGTTATTATTGGTTCCGTTATGCTTTGCGGACCGATGGTGATTGAACCAAACCAGGCAAGAGTTATGGTATTCTTTGGAAAATACCGTGGAAATTTGCTTGACGAAGGTTTCTGGTGGGTAAATCCTTTTATGAGCGTAAAAAAGATTTCGCTACGCGCCCGCAACCTTAATGCCGATCCAATAAAGGTTAATGATAAAATGGGTAATCCTATTATGATTGGATTGGTGCTGGTATGGAAAGTAAAGGCTAACGAAATATATAAAGCCATTTTCAATATAGACGCACCAAAGCAGGTTATAACCACCACAACCGATGCCAACAAACAGGTAAACATAAATGCAGCAATGAGCGATACCCGCATGGATGCATTAGCAAACTTTGTTGCTGTCCAGAGCGATGCAGCACTGCGTCAGGTAGCAGGTAACTATGCATACGACAACAATGCAGCCATTGAAGGAGAACTAACCCTGCGTTCCAATGCAGATGAAATAAATGATGAACTTGAACAGAAACTGGCCGAACGTCTTAAAATGGCCGGAATTGAAGTAGTTGAAGCACGAATCAACTATCTGGCATACGCACCGGAAATTGCTGCCGTAATGTTGCGCCGTCAGCAGGCAGATGCAATAATATCTGCTCGTGAAAAGATAGTAGAGGGAGCTGTATCAATGGTAAAGATGGCAATAGACCAACTATCTGAAAAAGAGATTGTTGAACTTGACGAAGAACGCAAAGCCGCTATGGTCAGCAATCTATTGGTAGTTTTATGTTCCGACGAATCTGCTCAGCCTGTAGTTAATGCAGGAACATTGCATCATTAATAAATAAAGTATATCTTTGCAGTATGCCAAAGGAGCAAAATAAGAGTTTTGTACTGCGTATTGACGCACAGACAATGGAGGCTGTTGAGAAATGGGCGGAAGATGAATTCCGCTCTACCAACGGTCAGCTCCAGTGGATTATAGCAGAAGCTCTCCACAAGAGCGGTCGTCTAAAGAAAGAGAAGAATAAATAACATAACAACAATGAAAAAGTCAGTATTACTAACAACAGCCTTTGCAATGGCACTCTGCGCATGCAGCGTAGATAGCCCAGAAAAGAGCAACGCATCACTACACCAAGAGTATGCAGACGCATTCAAAATAGGATGCGCAATCAATCACAGCATTGCCAGTGGCAGAGATAGTGTGGCCAACGCACTTGTTTTACACCATTTCAACGCAATTTCTCCGGAAAACGAGCTGAAAGCAGAGACCATACATCCACGTCCCGGAGTTTGGAATTTTGGACCGGCAGACAGATACGTAGAGTTTGGTCAGAAAAACAACATGCACATACTAGGACACACCTTAGTATGGCACAACCAGACACCGGATTTCTTCTTTAAGAATGAAGACGGCACAGCAAAAAGCAAAGAAGGGATGACCGAAGTAATGCGTGAATATATAGAAAAGGTAGTAACACGCTACAACGGCAAAATAGACGCTTGGGATGTAGTAAATGAAATTATAGATAACGATGGTTCATACCGTCCAACCACTTGGGTAAATAGTTTTGGTGGCGATGGCGATGCTGTTGTGCTTAATGCGTTCAAATTTGCAGAACAGTACGCACCCGGTACAGAACTATATTACAACGATTTTAATGCATGGCGTCCTGAAAAAAGAGACGGAATAGCTCGTATGGTAAGAATGCTACAGAAAAACGGAGTACGCATAGACGGCGTAGGTATCCAGGCGCATTGGGGACTGAATTTCCCTAAGAACGAATACATCATTGCAGCTATAGACACATTTGCTGCTCTTGGAGTTAAGGTTATGATAACCGAAATGGATATTGACGTACTTCCACTTACCAAAGAGGGACAAATAATTGGAAAGGCCATGCAAGAACCACAGTTCCAGTTAGAAGAATTTGAGATTTTCTTTGACCCATACAAAGATGGACTGCCTGCAGATGTTCAAACAGAACTTACAGCACGTTACAAAGAACTACTGCAAATATTCTACGACAAACGCGATAAGATAGACAGAGTTACGTTCTGGGGATTACACGATAGTATGTCCTGGAAAAACGACTACCCTATCCCACGCAGAACAAACTATCCGTTGCTATTTAACAGAGACTTAACACCAAAACCTGCAGTTGAAGCAATTCTCTCTATTCCAGATTGAGTTCTTCGGCAATAAATGCAGAAGTATAGCCCACCCCGGATGCAGCCACCTGTTCCGGGGTGCCTTGTATAAGTAGCTGACCGCCACCACGTCCGCCCTCCGGACCCATATCTATAACCCAATCGGCCTGTTTTATTACATCCAGATTATGTTCTATAACTACAACAGTATTACCTTGATCCACAAGTCTGTTAAGGACCTTCATCAAAACACGAATATCTTCAAAATGCAGTCCGGTTGTAGGTTCATCAAGAATATACAATGTTTTGCCCGTATCGCGTTTTGCAAGTTCTGTAGCCAACTTAACACGCTGACTTTCGCCACCTGAGATTGTAGTAGATGGTTGTCCTAACTTAAGATAGCCCAGTCCTACATCTTGCAAAACCTTGATTTTGTTCAATATAACCGGAATATTTTCAAAAAATTCCACTGCCATATTGATAGTCATATCAAGCACATCTGCAATAGATTTACCTTTATACCTAACCTCTAAAGTCTCTCTGTTATATCGTTTGCCATGACAAACTTCGCAAGGCACCATAACATCGGGCAAGAAGTTCATTTCTATGGTCTTATATCCATTACCGGAACAGGTCTCGCAACGTCCTCCCTTTACGTTAAAAGAGAAACGTCCTGCCTTATAAGCTCTAATCTTAGATTCCGGTAGTTCAACAAACAGGTTACGAATATCACTAAACACACCTGTGTATGTTGCCGGATTCGATCGCGGAGTACGTCCTAACGGAGATTGATCTACATCAATTATCTTATCAATATTTTCGATACCCTCTATACTTTCGTATGGCAGAGGCTCCTTTAATGAACGATAAAAATGTTTGGATAATATTGGTTGCAGGGTCTCTTTTATAAGCGATGATTTACCACTGCCGGAAACACCCGTTACACATATCAATTTCCCCAAAGGCAGATCTAAATCTACGTTTTTAAGATTATTACCCGTACAACCTCTTAGTTTGATACTCTGTCCGTTACCTAAACGACGCACCATATTCTCCGGAGCTGTATTCAACATTCCATTCAGATATTGAGCTGTAAGTGTCTGCTCTTTCAGCATCTGTTGCGGAGTTCCGGAAAAGACCACCTTACCTCCTTTTCTGCCGGCCAAAGGTCCCATATCCACTACCCAATCGGCTGCCAGCATCATATCTTTATCGTGTTCCACCACAATAACAGAATTTCCTATATCGCGTAACGTCTTAAGCGAATCTATAAGACGGCGATTATCGCGTTGATGCAGTCCAATACTTGGTTCATCAAGAATATACAGTACATTAACCAGTTTTGAACCTATCTGGGTAGCCAAACGAATACGCTGCTCTTCTCCGCCGGAAAGCGATTCCGAAGGACGATTAAGCGACAGATACTCCAACCCCACATCCAGCATAAATTTCAATCTGGCACGAATCTCCTTGAGTATCTCAACCGCTATAGCACGTTGTTTATCTGTCAGAACATTCTCTACTACAAGAGTCCATTCATACAGTTCCGATATATCCATTGTAGCTAACTGATGAATATTTTTATCGCCTAAACGATAATGCAGTGACTCTTTATTCAGTCTGGCGCCACCACATTCGGGGCAGACCTTTGTAACAGCAAACTGATCTACCCATTTTTGTTCCGCTGCAGTTATATCTTTCTGCTCCTGTAATGAACGTACATATTTGGAAATACCCTCGTATTCCATAAAGACAGCATCCTCTTCGCTGTTGATACCTGTTATCTGCACCTTAATACGCTCTTCGGAACCATTCATAAGTTCATCTATAACATCCTCTGTAAGTTCGTTTACGGGAGTATCGAGTGTAAAATCATACTTTTGCAACAGAGCTGTTATCTGTCTGAATATAAGCGTATTCTTATATGGTCCCAATGGTGCAATTGCCCCTTTTCGCACAGAGAGTGTTTTATCTGGAAACACTTTGTCTTCATCTACTAAAGATACATACCCCAATCCCTTACACTTATGGCAATACCCGTGCGGTGAATTGAAAGAGAAATTATGCGGCGCCGGTTCTTTGTATGAAAGTCCTGTATCGGGACACATCAACTGACGGCTGTAGTGACGCACCACACCCTGTTGTTGCAGCCCCGGAATACCATTTGGATCGTTAGGCATAGAGAGTATCATCATCTGGCCATCACCCTGTTTCATAGCCAGGCGCACACTCTCCACAAGACGCTGATGATACTTTTCGTTCACCACAAGTTTCTCTATCACCACCTCTATGCTATGATTAACATAACGGTCTAATTTCATTCCAACTTTAACTTCGCGCAGTTCTCCATCAACACGAACATTCAGATACCCCTTTCTTCTGATACTTTCAAACAGTTCAGCATAGTGTCCCTTACGGTTCTTTACCAAAGGGGCCAATATGTATATACGCTGTCCATCATACTCTTTATGTATAAGTTCCAGAATCTGATCTTCTGTAAACTTTATCATGGGTTTACCTGTAAGATACGAATAGGCAGTTCCTGCACGTGCAAAGAGCAGACGCAGATAGTCATAAACCTCTGTTGTAGTGCCTACCGTAGAACGTGGATTCCTGTTTGTTGTCTTCTGTTCTATGGATATAACCGGGCTTAAACCTGTAATATTATCAACTTCGGGGCGCTGCAGGTTTCCCAAAAAATTACGCGCGTATGCAGAGAATGTCTCCAGATATCTGCGTTGGCCTTCAGCAAATATAGTATCGAATGCCAAAGAAGATTTACCGCTACCACTCAATCCTGTAATTACGGTAAGAGATTTTGAAGGAATCTCTACAGAGACATTCTTCAAATTATTGGCTCTTGCTCCTACTACACATATCTTATCCGATTCCATATCAGTCTCCTACTCCTAACAATACGTTTATATCTGAACGGCGCGTATATTTCTTTCCGCCGGCACCTATTGCATCTATACGAATGTAATAAGTTCCGTTACCAACAGTCTCACCTTTATGAGTGCCATCCCAACAGATATAGTACCCGCCATCTACATCGCCTTCGTACTGTAACGACTTTTCATCACCGGAAACAATTAATTGCCCCCAACGATTAAAAATTGACATTTTGAAGCTCACTATAGAGTGTACTTCTACCTTAAACAGATCATTTATGCCGTCATTGTTTGGAGAAAACGCATTTGGTACTCGCAATTCCGAATTATCTATCTGGAATGTTATAGATGACTGTTCTTCGCCGGGAATAGTAGTTTCACTTCCCTGCTCTCTATAAGAATATGCAAAGTGTACAGTAAATGTACCATAGTCATTAAAGGTATATTCTGTTTCTAAGTCTTGTCTTTTAAGATAGACTTCGGTTTTCTGTTTGCCGTCCTGCATAAAACTTCTGTCAACTCGCCATTCTGCAAAAACCGTTGAGCCATCGGACACATCCGATACTCCGGCATTAAATGCCACTTGAAGTGGCGCTTCGTACGAATCAGTTCCGGCATCACCCACATAAAGTGTATCAATCTCCGCACTTATATCCTGCAACACCACAAATGGTCTTACCAATGGCATTTGAGCCACGGAGTGCATAGACAAAAGACAAAAAACAAGTATATATACTACCCTCATTGTTCCTAATTTACATTCTATGGCAAATATAGACTTTTTTCGTCACATAAATATCAAGGATTCCACAAAGATAACCATAACACCGGCTAAATAACCTAAAAAGGCGTTGAGTGTAACATTCTTCATATACCACATAAAATCCAGCTTTTCCAACCCCATAGCTACTACACCTGCAGCAGATCCTATTATCAGCAAACTTCCTCCTACCCCTGCACAATATGCCAGCAGAATCCAAAACAGTCCATCAACCGTAAAGAACTGCAAATACTGCGGATCTACAGCTGTTGCCAGTTCAGCCACATCTACAACTGGATACATTCCCATACATGCTGCAACCAAAGGAACATTATCTACAATAGAAGACAACATACCTATTACGGTAGTAATGGAAAAGACTTCGTGAACATTTGTATCAAGGAAATTTGCTACAGATTTCAATACGCCCATTGACTGTAATCCCGCCACCGACATCAATATTCCCAAAAAGAATAGTATTGTAGCCATATCTATACGTCTCAAAATCTGCACAACTCTGAATTTTGATTCTTCAAAAAAGTTCTTTTTATAATCACAGACTATCTCCGTAAAGACCCATAATATTCCCAACGAAAACATCACGCCCAGATATGGAGGCAATCCGGTAAGACTCTTGAATATCGGCACCGAAACCAAACACAAAACACCTACTACCAAAACCATAGCGCTCAATCTGCTACTCATGCCAACTACAGAGTTATTCTTTTCTACTGAAGATAGCACAAGTTGTGTACTGTTTTTAAACTTTCTCGACATCAAAAATACAGGAATCAAAAGCGACACCATACTTGGCAATATCAGATATGACATAAGTCCCATAGCTGTTGCATTACCACGCATCCAAAGCATAATGGTTGTAACATCACCAATCGGAGACCAAGCACCACCACTATTGGCAGCTATTACAACTACCGAAGCAAAAAGCATTCGGTCTTTAGGTTCATCAATAATTTTACGTAACATCATAATCATAATGATAGTAGTGGTCATGTTATCCAATACAGCCGATATAAAGAAGGTCATTATAGCAACAATCCATAGCAACTTGAACTTATTTTTGGTTGTTACATATCTGGTAATAACATTAAAACCACCATAAATATCAATAATTTCAACTATGGTCATTGCACCTATTAAAAAGACCAGAGTCTCACAAGTAGAACCCAGATGCTCCATCAGGCTTGAAGTTACATCACCCGAATGCAATGCATATATAGTCCATATCAATCCAAACATAACAAGAGCTGTAGCAGCCTTGTTTACCTTTAATTTGTGTTCCAAAGCTATACATGTATAACCTAAAACAAATATTGTGACAATTACAGAAATCATATAAATAATCTTTTAGCTGTGAATACTATTGTTGGTGCCTAACTTAAAAGAGTTAAGCACAATAATACTTTTGTCTTCCTCTGAAAACAGGAAAACATCCCTCAAAAAACGAGATGTATAAAAACGCTAAATGATTATTCTGTGTATGGCATACACATATTTGTCTGTTGACCTGAAAAAACCATGCAAAGCGGAATTATGCGACAATACATAGGAGATATTCGACTTTCCAGTCAGAAATTTTGCATTGTATTGATAACATTCCGAACGTGTATGATTCAATTTTGAAGGTTGATGAAGTATAGTTATTGTATTATTCTCAAATGTCAGTACTGCCACCATATCTGAATGTTGCAACACTTCGCACTCAATTTGATGATTCAAATCAAGTGAAACTGTTGCAGTTCCAACTTCAGTGTTATTGGTCATTGAGAACAAACAACACAATATTGGCAGAATTATCATCAACATATACCTCATAACAACGCAAAGTTATGCAAAATGCATTACGAACTACTATTTTTTACTTACTTTTGCACTATAGAAGCAAAATAACAATGAAAATGATAAAAAGGTTAGCCAAACAATTAGTCTTTGCGTGCACACTATGTATTGTATCAACAGTTTTTGCACAAGATTCCAGATATTTTCTACATACTGTAACAAAGGGACAAGGATTATATTCCATTTCCAGAATGTACAATGTTACAGAAGATGAGATTATTCAACTGAATCCGGGCAGCGAAAAGGTAATAAAGGTAGGCCAGGAGCTAAAAATTCCACATAAACGCGAAAGCAATAACGAGCAGCGTTTCCACACTATTCAGCCGGGCGAAACACTATACAGACTATCTGTAGAAAACAGAGTTTCGGTTAAGAACATTTGCGATGCCAATCCGGGACTGTCTGTAGAACAGTTCAAAGCCGGCCAGGTTATTGTAATACCTGCTCCAACAGACGAAGAACCTATAAAATCTTCATTAGAAGCAGCAGGAGAGAACATCTCGCAACAGGTACTGGCAGAAGCTACCGAAAAGCCAGCAGAAGAGACTGCAAAATTCAAAGCCACTCATACTGTAAAGAAAAAAGAGACCATCTACAGAATATGTAAAAGCTATGGTATCAGCCAGGCAGAACTGATAGATGCCAACCCACAGTTGCGCTATAACAAGCTACGCACGGGCGATGTTATAAACATTCCATTTACAACAGAAGAGATTCAAGAGCAGCAACAGGAACGCCAAGAGATTGTAGAGCAGATAGACTCTTTAGATGATGAAACCCTATTTACCCTAAATGAAGACCAGACTACTCATTTGGATAAAATAAAGGCAGCATTGATTCTTCCTTTTGAACTTAATGACTCCACAACCACAGAGCAGAAAAAGATGGTAGAGTTTTATCAAGGTGTGTTAATGGCGCTTGAAAAACTAAAACAGGAAAATGTCTCTGTAGAATTGGTTGTATTGGATTCCGAAGGAGAAGATAAATCCATAAAGCCTCTGCTTGAAAGTGACAAGATGAAAGACGTAAACATTATTT
>JAFYMP010000001.1 GCA_017556585.1 Bacteroidaceae bacterium | reverse complement strand
GATAAAAGAGAAATTCGGAGATTTTGACGTGGTAGCAGGTGTTGCTACAGGTGCAATTGCACAGGGTGCATTGGTGGCAGACCGTCTGGGTAAACCTTTCGTTTATGTACGTTCATCTGCTAAAGATCATGGTTTGGCAAACCTTATTGAGGGTTATCTGGAACAGGGCAGCAAAGTGATGGTTGTTGAAGATCTTATATCAACAGGCGGTAGCAGTTTGAAAGCTGTAGAGGCTCTGCGTAACGCTGGTTCTGAAGTAGTGGGTATGGTTGCATCATTCACATACGGATTCCCTGTGGCTACAGAAGCTTTTGAAAAAGCAAACGTACAGCTTGAGACATTGACCGATTATCAGTCTATGCTGAACGCAGCTTTGCAATCAGGCTACATCAAGGAAGATAGTTTGGACACTTTAAACGAATGGAGAAAGAATCCATCTGAATGGGGTAAATAATATGAAAAGATACGAAAGCGGAGTTAAGATGATAGCGGCCTCACAGAGTGCTGTTTACAGTATGCTGTCAGATCTTAACAATGTAGCAAGATTACAGGACAACCTGCCTGCCGATAAAGTACAAGACTTGCGTTTCGATGCCGATAACGTAAGTTGCAGTGTATCGCCTGTAGGTACAATTTCATTGAGCATCATTGATCGCGAACCTGAAAAGTGCATCAAACTGACCACCACACAATCGCCTATGGCTATGACTCTGTGGATTCAGATTGTATCTACCGGTGATAATTCCTGTAAAATAAAGCTGACACTTGAGGCCGATGTAAATCCATTCATTGCCAAAATGGTGGAAAAACCATTGAAGGAGGGATTGGAAAAAATTGCCGATGCATTGACAATAATACCTTACAACAGTTAATTTATGAAACCTATTTGGGACAAAGGAAAACCGGTTAACGACCTTATACAGAAATACACCGTTGGTTTGGATAGAGAGATGGATATGTTTCTTGCCAGATACGATGTTATGGGTTCACTTGCACATATCACAATGCTGGAATCTATCGGTCTTTTAGAGAAAGATGAACTGAAGGCATTATCAGCAGAACTTAAAAACCTGCTCGATGTAATAGAGGAAGGTAACTTTGTGATTGAAGATGGTGTAGAAGATGTACATTCACAGGTAGAACTAATGCTTACCCGTAAACTTGGCGATATGGGTAAGAAGATCCATAGCGGACGTTCCCGTAACGACCAGGTACTGGTTGATTTAAAGCTCTTTACCCGCGACAAGCTGAGAGGCATTGTGAACGCAGTAAAGGCACTCTTTGATATTCTTATCAAGCAGAGCAATCGCTATAAAAACGTATTGCTGCCCGGCTATACTCATCTGCAAATAGCTATGCCATCGTCTTTTGGACTTTGGTTTGGAGCATACGCAGAGGCATTGGCAGACGATATGCTGTTCCTGCGTGCCGCCTTTGACCAAAGCAATCGCAATCCATTGGGTTCTGCTGCCGGATATGGCAATTCATTCCCACTTAACAGACAGATGACAACAGATTTGTTGGGATTTGAATCTATGAACTATAATGTGGTATATGCACAGATGACCAGAGGCAAATTGGAACGTAACGTTGCATACGCTATGGCATCGGTTGCAGCTACATTAAGCCGTTTGGCATTCGACGCTTGTATGTATAACAGTCAGAACTTTGGCTTTATAAAACTGCCAGACGATTGTACTACAGGTTCAAGCATCATGCCACACAAAAAGAACCCCGATGTATTTGAACTGACACGTGCAAAATGTAACCGTCTGCAGGCGCTGCCACAGGAGATAACTCTAATGACCAATAATCTGCCAAGCGGATATTTCCGCGATATGCAGTTGGTTAAAGAGGTATTCATCCCTGCATTCGATATGCTGGAAGAGTGTATAACTATGGTAGCTTATATGCTGGAACACATCACCGTAAAAGAGGATATTCTCTCCGATACCAAATATGACGCTATCTTCAGCGTAGAAGAGGTAAACAGATTGGCATTAGAAGAGGGAGTACCTTTCCGCGAAGCATACAAACAGGTGGGTGCATCTATAGAAAACGGCACATTTGTACCAAACAAAAATATAAACCATACACATCAGGGTAGCATAGGAAATCTGTGTAACAATATGATTGAAGCAAAGATGAATAGCATTATTGAAGGATTCCCCTTTAACACTATAGATAGTGCCATCAATAAGCTTACATCTAAATAAAAAAGCCCGATGAAAAGGTACATTCTTGCGCTATTGTGCATTGTGGCTGTGGCAAGCTGTAGCAAAGTAGGTAATTACAGTGTATATTCGCATAAATACCCTGTATATTATACTTGTAACACTGCCATATCCCCCTTTAACCAGATAACAAGTTTAGGCAGGTTTGTAAGCGTAAGAATGAAAAACATAGAGCTTGAAGTTACCGATGCAGATGGTAACAAAAGCGTACATCAATTGAGCGAAACCGATATGCGTAGTTTCAGTTTTGGATTAGGGGGACTAATTATTGGTACCCCATCGCTGAACAATGACAACGTATCGGTTTACGCTTTCGATTTGGCTTGCCCTATCTGCGACAAAGCCAAACATCGTCTGACTTTCAACTATTTGGGCATAGCAAAGTGCAGTAATTGTAACAGCACCTGGAATCTGAACAACAACGGTTTTATACAGAACTCTACAGTAAAAGAGGCAAGACCTCTATACAGATACCCCGTCAGTATTTACAACAACTACATAACCGTACGAAACTAAAGCATATATGAATTATAATGGAATTATTGTTGGCTTGCTAACATTTCTTGTTATTGGCCTTTTTCACCCCATAGTAATAAAAGCAGAATATTACCTTGGTAAAAGATGCTGGTGGATGTTTGCCATTGCCGGTATAGCGTTCGGCATATTGTCACTGCTTATAGAAAACATAACCGTTTCTGCAGTTATGGGTGTTACATCTTTTTCATCGTTCTGGTCTATACTGGAACTCTACGAACAGGAAAAACGCGTAGAACGCGGCTGGTTTCCAAAGAACCCCCGCAAAAAAGTGTGAAACAGCACAACTATCCAATCAAATATTTGCTACCCGGCAAATATGATATCAGTTTGCTTGTAATGTAACAACACACGTAGCATAGCAATGTAGCCAAAGGAATTATTAACCATACAGGGAGTATGGGATTTGCAGTATCGCCATTTATAAAGAATTGCGTTATAGGAACCAGATAGAACATATGCATAAGATACATTCCAAACGAAAGTTTGCTTATATCTGCAACAACAAGCGGAGTCTTTGGCTTTTTTATACAGGTAAACATTGTAAATGCACCAAAAGATGAGACAAGTAGATTTGGTGTACAGAATTCCCAGGCATACTCTATAAGTGGCAATGACAATGGCACACCAACCTTAGTCATACTATAATGAGAATAGAAGGTATAGCTACATCCCGCAAGCAGACATAATCCACCAATTATCAATCTCTTCTTTATGCTCCACTTTAGGTGATTTTGAATGTAGTGAGCCATAACCAGATAGCCTATATATCCGGAACAATACCAGAACATATTGAAATTGTTCCACCAACATTCGCCAAAGATGTATGTATTAGGTGTGAGTTTATGTATAAACGGAATAAATGTGGTTATAGCAAAAATTGACAGAAAAACCATTTCATCTTTTGCCGATGCCCTTTCAAGCCATGGAGAGATAATAGGAATAATAAGATAGAGTGATATCAATGGATACATAAACCACAGATGGCCTGCATTCTCCGGGAAATTCAATGGAATATGAATCAATGCATTCAAACCCTGCTCCCAGCTAACTTGTCCTAAAAGAGATGGTAATATGCTGTATAGGATCATAAAGATTATCAACGGAGGGCCTATACGCAGAAATCTCTTCTTATAGAACTGCAACATTGATGTCTCTTTGCTTAATGGTGCTAATAGAAAAGCAGAGGCTATCATAAACAATGGTACACATATTCTGGAAACAGCACCATTCCAGAATGCCATCCAGAACCTGTTGGCATCTGTTGTTATATAAACCATATTTTCGCCCGCTCCGCTGGTATCAAAAACATAAAACATTTCTGTCACATGAACCATCATCACCATGAAACATGCTATCACCCTAATGTAATCAATAAAAACTACTCTTTCCTTCATCTTCTTATACCTTTTTGTTTACGTAAAGCATTCTGTTTGCTTATATTACACCATTATACAGACACAAAAATACTATAAACAGACTAAAATATTGAGTTTTCCAAAATGTTTCTGCAACTACAGTGTAGATAAAACACCAGCGGGACAAACAAAATATTTTGTTTATCCCGCTGATATTTAGTTATTTAAGCTCTATAACTTAATCAATATTCATCTTCGTTAAAAAAGAAATCTTCTTTTGATGGGTAATCGGGCCAGATATCCTCTATGCTCTCATACACATCACCTTCGTCTTCAATCTCCTGCAGGTTCTCGATAACCTCTAATGGCGCTCCTGAACGTACTGCATAGTCAATAAGTTCATCCTTGGTTGCTGGCCAAGGTGCGTCTTCCAATTTTGATGCCAATTCTAATGTCCAATACATATTAAAAGTATTATAATTCTAAATATTTTTTACGGGGTGCAAAAGTATAAAAAATAGTGACTTAACAATAGTTTACCAGGAAATTTCTTCTGTTCCGCTGAAATAATTTATTCTGCGGGCAAGAACAAAAAGATAATCCGACAAACGATTTATAAAAACAATAATTTCCTCCGGTAGTTCTATGCTACTCTGTAGAGTTACTATCAACCTTTCTGCTCTGCGACAGACAGTTCTTGCTACATGAGAAAAAGATGCTGCCTCTGTACCTCCGGGCAGAATAAACGTTCTCTGCACCGGAAGAGATTCCTGAGCCAAATCAATCATTTTCTCCAGTTTGCTAATATCATCTTTCTGAACATAGCAAGATTCAGGCAGTTTGGTTGTAGTAGTGTCGGTTGCAAGCAGACCACCTATATTAAACAACATTCCCTGAATCCATCGGATGTTTTCTGGTGTCTCTATTTCAGTTTTATCTGCTATTTTTGAAGCTACAACTCCTATAAAAGAGTTCAGTTCATCTATTGTTCCGTATGCCTCCAGACGCGGATTGTCTTTACTTACTCGCTGACCTCCCACTAACGATGTAGTACCCTTATCGCCTGTACAAGTATATATCTTACTCATATTCTGTAGTGTTGTTTGTATTTCTTTTTATCGAACAGCAAGATTCCGGTAGTCTTGGTTTCGTAAGTTTCGCCTACCCTATCATCTTTTATGATGTTTGCCCACCATTTGTATATAAGGGTGTTGTTTAACCCCTGCACCACAATAGCAGTATCGGGCACAGCATTCTGCAACAACAGTTCGCAAATATCGGCATAATGGGCTGTGTGGGCTATATGAAACAGCGTTTTACCGTTATTCTCTTTAAGAACCGCTCTTAACAGCTCCATTTGGTTACCCACCTGATAAGATACATTGCCAAAGATAGAGAGATTCTGCTTAACAGCCTCTGTAAACGGATGATTACTGTCTATGCTGATAACATCTATGTCTGTCGATACCGATGCCAGATAACCCGCTGTAACACCGGCTCCTGTACCTATTTCAACAATGGTAAGCGGAAGCAGATGATTGACTATGCGAAACAGCATCTGATCTGCCTTTTCGTTTAACTGAGGCAACTGCTGCGGTGCAGATTGCCAGAAGTCATACAGATCTTCGTAGGCATAATAGGGATGCTTTTCACCCAGCACATCTACAATAAAGTTATATGCCCAAGGTGAATGTACCCCAAATCCGCGAGCTGTCAGGAATCTGTTTCTTGTTAATTTCATTCTCTGTATAATGCCTTAATATATCCTACACCTAATTTTATATTCAGTTGTATGGGAAGATGCTCTTTACCGGCAGTAACGTATGCTTTTAAAGTCTCTCTCTCTTCGCCATACTTCTTATCGCGTATAGACAGAACCAAACAATTGTATGTAGTACCATTATCGGCCTTTACACTTTTATTGCCCTCATAGACTATGTACTGCCTTACCACTTGCGTTCCATTTACCATGGGCAGAGTAACCGTATGGCCCACATCTATACCATCGGAGTTCAAGCTGCGTGCATAAGAAAGCATACTTAGCATATCATAAATGCGTTCCGAACTGTTTTCAAAACCACTGCCCAATATGGTTCCGTCATACGACTTTGCTTGCAAATTTACGCTATATGTATTCAAATCGCGAGTAAAAACGGCAGTTTCTACATCGTGCCTGCTGTTTTCATTTGTCGATTTTTGGTAAAACAGACTATGTCCGTTATAGGAATTGTAAGATATCATTGTATCTCTCAACGAAAAGAGTTTATCGGCATATTTACCTGTGGATAATGTCATTTCTGTACGAATACAATCTGTTCCGTTGTATGTGGATGGAGTTTCTGTAAGCGAACTTTCGCCTACGCGCACACTTACAAAACCTGCAGATACGTACAGATTATAATTGAGTGTTTCTGCTTGCAACATCAAAGTTGATAACAAACCACACAATATGACAGTTTTTACCCTTTTCATCGAATGAATTTGATACTACTTTTCTGCCTGTTTCTTACGGAATTCATCAAGCTGTTTGAAACAATGTCTGTCTATTATCTCTTCTAACTTTCTGTCCGGATTATTACGTATTACGCAGTTGTAATCGAATATCATCATTTCACCATTCTCTGCGGTGTATGCTTTCCATTTAGGAAGTTGCTTGATATTTGGATTACCAGTCTTAGCAAACTGCGCCCAAACACTGCTCATAATGTCTGCAAGTTTAAAATCCTGCTCCGTTGGTTGCGGAAGCTCATTTCCGGCACGTTCCAAGGTGTTAAAACAGAAGTTCAATTCGTTTCCGTGAACAGAACCTTTATTGCTTGGTGAACGCCATGTAAACATATAGGTATATGTCTTTGCTTTTCTGCTTTCTGCCACATAATCGGCTGTAATTATGGTCTTTGGACGGAACAGCCAGTCTATACTTAACAGATCTTGCGGAGTATAGTCCGGATATGCTTCTGCAAATGCATCTATATAGGCATCTGTTTCATCGCCAAAGGTTCTCTGCAATTCTGTTTTTGCCTGTTCCAGAGTAATATTGCGGTTGTATTGCAGGCGTTGTAATTCATTGAATGTTGTACCAATCAGCAAAGGAATGTCTGTTGACAATTCTGCAAAACCGGGCTGGAATGGCTGCTGAAGAAGCACTTCACCATCAGGGGTTGGACCGAATCCCCACATCATTGGAGTACCCGGTCTGCGTGTTCCTACGCTTGCTGCCAAAGCTCTCTGGCCAGCACTATACAGTTCCTGATATGATACATCATTTATCCTGTCTATATCGTTTTCAGATATTCCCAGCTCTTTGAGAACTGCCTTACCCAACTCTTTGCTCATTTGGTTTGTGTTTACGTTCAGTATGGTACCGCTCATAATGATTGCTTTGTGGAAAAGGCCTTTTGCTGATGGCATACACATTAGTGTACCTACCTTTCCGCCACCACCCGATTCACCAAAGATGGTAACGTTATTTGGGTTACCGCCAAAGTTTTTGATATTAGTCTGAATCCATTCCAATGCAGCAACAATATCCATCATTCCCACATTTCCGGAATATTTGTATTTTTCCGATACCTCAGACAAATCCAGGAAGCCAAGGATATTCAATCGATGGTTCAGACTAACCACAACCACATCTTTCTGAGCCAGTTTCATACCCGGACTCCATTCCGATGTGCCTGAATCGAAACCACCACCATGTATCCACAGCATAACAGGTTTGTTTGCTTTTGTATCGGTAGTCCAAACATTCAGTACGCAGGAATTCTTTTCAGACATCTTTTCTTCCGGCAGTGGACCGTTTGTCTGTTGCATCACCTGAGGTCCCCACTTATTGCAATCGCGAACACCATCCCAACTATCTACAGGCAGTGGTGGCATAAATCGTTCTACTTTAGCGTATGGAATACCTAGGAAGGCTATTGAACCATCCTGATTAAAACCTCTTACTTTACCCGATGCTGTCTGCACTACCATATCATCGGCTTGCTGTCCGCAAACTGATACTGCCAGCATCAACGAACACAATAAAAACGCAATTCTCTTCATATCAGATATTTTATATGTGGGACAAAGATAGTGAAAGCCGAGCGGAGAAAAAATAAGCGGGCTTATTTTTTATGACGAGTGAAGACGAAGTGGTAGCTTGCTACTAAACTTCGGATGAACGAAGCATAATAAAAAAACAAACGCTGCGCGTTTAGTTTTTTCTCCCGAGGCGTATCCTATATTATTTAAAGATAGTGAAAGCGGGCTTATTTTTTATGGTGAGTGAAGACGAAGTGGTAGCTTGCTACTAAACTTCGGATGAACGAAGCATAATAAAAAAACAAACGCTGCGCGTTTAGTTTTTTCTCCCGAGGCGCATCCTATCTTATTTAAAGATAGTGAAAGTAGGCTTATTTTTTAATTTAATAAAAATAATACTCATACTTGTTTTTTGTTTAATAAATAATTACTAAACTTGCGTTTGATACAATAAATGACGGTAAAGATGAAAGACACTAGTTTGGAAGTGCTTCGCTATGGTTTAAAGAATAAGACAGGTAGAAGAACTATCAAATCATCGTCATCGTAGGCGACTATACATAAAAATCACTCCTTCAAGAAGACGAAGTATTATTGAAGTACTATGACATCACTTCGATGAGGGTTTTACTAAAAAAAATACCTATTTATGATAGAAGTTAGGAACATACAGGATTTTAATGATTATCTAGATACACTTCTTAATCAAACAGAGTGTGATGATATAGAATTTAAAAGTGCAGCAGGTGGTTTTCCAGGTAGTTTTTGGAACACCTATTCTGCTTTTGCCAACACAAATGGTGGCACTATCGTGTTTGGGGTAAAAGAAACCGATGGTAAATTTTTACTTAATGGACTTTCAGACGAACAAATAGAAAAGTACAAAAAAGATTTTTGGAACAATGTAAACAATCGTTCTACCATCAGTTGCAATCTAATGAATGAGAACAATGTGCTAGATGCCGAATATAAAGGATATAAGTTTTTGCTCTTCTTTGTACCAAGAGCCAACAAAGAACAACGTCCTATATTCAAAGCTACAGATCCTTACAATGGTACCTACAAACGTAATTTTGAAGGTGATTACCTATGTACACGAAAAGAAGTAATACGAATGTATTCAGATGCGGATGAAAAGCATCCAGCTGATAGTCGCATACTGAAGAATTATACGATGGATGATATTGATAAGGAGACAATCCAAGCATATCGCCAAAAATTTAGTATTTCTTCCCCTGATCACCCGTGGCTGACACTCAATGAATTGGATTTACTAAAAAAACTTGGTGGATACCGTAAAGACAGAGATACAGGTGAAGAAGGTTTTACTGTTGCAGGATTACTTATGTTTGGCAAAAACGAATCTATTACAGATCCTGAATGTACTCCAAACTTTTTCCCTGACTATCGTGAACATCTCACTGAAGATGAAAACGTGAGATGGACAAACCGAATATGTGCAGATGGTACTTGGGAGGCCAACTTATTTAACTTTTATCAGAGAGTTTTACCAAGATTACAATCGGTTTTGCCTAAACCTTTTAAGTTGGAAGGTAACACTCGCAAGGATGAAACACCAGCTCATATAGCTGTCAGAGAAGCTCTAATTAATCTATGTGTGCATGCCGATTATACAGAAGATGCTTCGCTTGTTGTTAAGCACAATACAAATGCTTTTGTGTTTTCAAATCCCGGTACTATGTTGGTTTCAAAAGAACAATATTATTCTGGAGGTGAAAGTGTATGCCGCAATAAATCGCTACAGAAAATGTTTTCAATGTTAGGTGTAGCAGAAAAGGCTGGAAGTGGTACAGACAAAATCTTAAAAGGTTGGAAAGAATCCAACTGGAGAGCACCAATGTTAGATGAACATCAAAAACCTGATAAAGTTGAGCTGATTATGCCAATGGAATCTTTACTTTCAGAGAATGTAAAATTAAAATTAGAGGAAAAGTTTGGAAGCATAACAAATAATTTTGAGCATGAAGTCTTTTCTGTTTTAGCTTTAACATGTGATGAAGGTAGTGTTACAAATGAAAGATTACGTTATTCTCTTAATTTACATAAAGGACAAATATCTGAGTTGTTGAAACGTATGTGTCAAAATGGACTACTCGTTTCTCAAGGATATGGCAGAGGTATGAAATATTATCTTCCTGAGAAGAGTAGCAATAACTTATTCTCTATAACAAGCCCAGGAACTAATATGGCAAGCTTGGGAAGTAATGTGGCAACCTCGGAGAATAATGTGGCAACCTCGGAGAATAATGTGGCAACCTCATCAAAAAAGAGACTGTCTAATCAACAAATGAATGAATTAATAAGAGTAGTTTGCAGAGAATGGATTTCATTAGAAGACATTGCCTTACGTGTTGGTAAAAATTATAAATATCTTCGCAACCACATTATTCCGCGTATGTTAAAAGAAAAAACCATAGAAATGCTATACCCTGGTACACCAAACCATCCCAAACAAAAGTACAAGATTAAAAATTAAATTCGTGTTTATGAAGAAAAATTTCAAAATATAATTGTCAGAGGTACGACGCGCATTGAATCAGAAAAACAAAATCCCTAAATATTGATTTCTCAAATATTTAGGGATTTTTTTTGTGCTCGAAGCGGGACTCGAACCCGCACAGCCGGTTATGGCCAAGGGATTTTAAGTCCCTCGTGTCTACCATTCCACCATTCGAGCAGACCAGTCAGACATTTCTGCGGTGCAAAGATAGTTCTTTTTCAACTTACTGCAAAAAATAGTGTAGTTTTTTAATAAAACAATAAGTGGATGTACCAATTTTGTACATCCACCTATTATATATGCTACTATTTAGCGTATTAATCTTTGAACTTTGCGCTGATGAATTCGCGGTTCAAACGAGCAATATTGCTGATAGAGATACATTTTGGACATTCAGCTTCGCAAGCGCGAGTGTTGGTACAGTTACCAAATCCAAGTTCGTCCATCTTTGCCAACATTGCTTTTGCACGACGTGCTGCCTCTACCTGACCCTGTGGAAGAAGTGCCAACTGACTAACCTTAGCACTTACAAACAACATTGCAGAACCATTCTTACAAGCTGCTACGCAAGCACCGCAACCAATACAAGAAGCTGCGTCCATAGCCAAATCTGCCTTCTCTTTTGAGATAGGAATTGCGTTACCATCAGGAACACCACCGGTGTTGATAGATACATAACCACCTGCCTGCATAATCTTATCGTATGCACCACGGTCAACCATAAGGTCTCTGATAACAGGGAAACCTGCTGAACGCCAAGGTTCAACGGTGATAACATCACCATCTTTGAACTTACGCATATAAAGCTGACAGGTTGTAGCACCTGTTGAAGGTCCGTGTGGGTGACCATTTACATAAAGTGAACACATACCGCAGATACCTTCACGGCAGTCGTGGTCAAATACTACAGGCTCTTCACCTTTGTTTACCAACTGTTCGTTGAGAATGTCAAGCATCTCAAGGAAAGAGGTATCGGTAGGTATATCCTGCATCTTATATTCTTTGAAAGCACCTTTCTCTTTTGGGCCTCTCTGGCGCCATACTTTCAGTGTAAAACTTATATTTTTTTCCATAATGAATGCAGTTTATTAGTTCTTGTAATTACGTGTTTGTACCTTGATATACTCATAGTTCAGAGGCTCTTTCTGTAACTCAGGCTGTTTGCCTTCGCCCTGGAATTCCCAACATGCAACGTATGAGAATTGATCGTCATGACGCAAAGCTTCACCCTCCGGAGTCTGATGTTCTTCACGGAAGTGACCACCACAAGACTCTTCGCGGTTCAATGCATCGTATGCCATCAGCTTACCAATTTCAATGAAGTCAAGAAGACGTAATGCCTTTTCAAGTTCAATATTCAAAGTATCGGCAACACCTACTACACGCAAATCAGACCAGAATACTTTTTCTACCTTTTCAAGTTCTGCAAGAGCGGTCTTCAAAGACTGTTCTGTACGTCCCATACCAACATATTCCCACATAATGTGACCAAGTTCCTTATGGATAGAATCAACAGAACGTGTACCCTTGATAGCCATAATCTTTTCAATCTTATCCTTAACAGCTTTCTCTGCAGCTTCGAATTCAGGAAGATCTGTGCTGAAACGTGGAACCTGAATCTGATCTGCAAGATAGTTCTGGATTGTGTATGGCAATACAAAGTAACCATCGGCAAGACCCTGCATAAGAGCAGAAGCACCAAGACGGTTAGCACCGTGATCTGAGAAGTTACATTCACCAATAGCAAACAAACCTGGGATTGATGTCTGTAGTTCGTAGTCAACCCAAATACCACCCATTGTATAGTGGATAGCTGGGAAGATCATCATTGGTGTCTCGTATGGATTATCGTCTGTAATCTCTTCGTACATATCGAACAGGTTACCATATCTGTCTGCTACAGCCTGTTTACCAAGACGCTGAATAGCATATTTGAAATCCAGGAATACTGCCAAACCGGTGTTGTTTACACCAAAGCCCTTATCGCAACGCTCTTTTGCTGCACGTGATGCAACGTCACGAGGAACCAAGTTACCAAATGCAGGATAACGACGCTCCAAATAGAAGTCTCTGTCTTCGTCAGGAATATCGTTAGGTTTCTTTGTACCTGCCTGAAGTGCCTTAGCATCTTCCAGTTTCTTTGGAACCCAGATACGACCATCGTTACGAAGTGATTCAGACATAAGAGTCAGTTTTGACTGCTTGTCACCGTGTACAGGAATACAAGTTGGGTGAATCTGTGCAAATGCAGGGTTAGCAAACCAAGCACCTTTACGGTAGCACTGCATAGCTGCAGAACCGTTACTACCCATAGCGTTTGTTGACAAGAAGTAAGCATTACCATAACCACCAGTACCAATAACTACTGCGTGTGCTGAACAACGCTTAATTTCACCTGTTACAAGATCACGATAGATGATACCACGTGCACGTTCTTTACCGTTTTCGTCCTTAACAAGAACCAAATCAAGCATTTCGCAACGTGTGAACAGTTCAACATTACCCTGATTTACCTGATAGCTGAGTGCTGAATAAGCACCTAACAACAGCTGCTGTCCGGTTTGACCGCGGGCATAGAATGTTCGCGATACCTGAGCACCACCGAATGAACGGTTAGCCAAAGTACCACCATATTCGCGTGCAAAAGGAACACCCTGAGCTACACACTGGTCGATGATATTGTTAGAAACTTCTGCCAAACGATATACGTTAGCTTCACGTGAACGATAGTCACCACCTTTTATAGTATCGTAGAAAAGACGATATACAGAGTCACCGTCATTCTGATAGTTCTTTGCTGCATTGATACCACCCTGTGCTGCAATTGAGTGAGCACGACGTGGAGAGTCCTGAATACAGAAACATTTTACTTTGAAACCCAAATCACCTAAAGTAGCTGCTGCAGATGCACCTGCAAGACCTGAACCTACAACGATGATATCAAGCTTACGTTTGTTTGCAGGGTTCACCAATTTCTGATGAGCCTTATAGTTGGTCCATTTTTCTGCTAATGGTCCTTCTGGAATTTTTGAATCTATTGTAGCCATAAATTATTGACGATTTTCAAATTATAAAGTATTCTTTACATACTCCAAAACAAAGTTTGAATCTATCAAGCTCTGTGCAAGGAACAACAGAGGAACGGCAATAAAGCCGATAACGATGATAGTTGTGTAAACGTTGCTGATAACCTCAAGACGTTTAATCCAGTTCTTACCATTCCAACCGATAGTGTGCAAAGCACTCCAGAAACCGTGTGAAAGGTGGAACCAAATAGCAGCCAACCATATTACATAGATAGCAACTGTCAATGGATTTGAGAAATTGATAGCGATAAGTGCAGCACCATTTGTTGGAGCAATTGCCAAACCCTGGTAAACCAAAGCTTCGTGTCCGCCAACAATCTCAGTGAGCTGCATCTTTGACCAGAAGTGTACCAAATGTAATGCAAGACCCAAGATTACGATGATACCAAGTACCAACATATTCTGTGAAGCCCACTCAACACCTTTTGGTTTTGCAGTTACTGCATAACGTTCGCTACCGCGAGCTCTGCGGTTCTGAATCTGCAGTATGAAAGCATACACAATGTGAATAACTACGAGAGCTGCCAAACCTACAGTTGCAACAAGTGCATACCAGTTTGCTCCCAAAAACTCACACACCATGTTGTACCCTTCGCCTGAGAAGAGTGCAACAGCGTTCATCGCCATGTGAAATGTCAAGAAAAGGATAAGACCCAATCCTGAAACACTCATCACCAACTTTCTTCCGATGGATGAATTAATTAACCACATAAAGTTTAAAAATTTGTTGTTATTTAGTTTATATTAATAATCTAATATTCTGCAAAGATACATTTTTTCATTTTTAACACAACAACTATACCACGTTAATTGTTTCTCAAATAGACAAAAAATGCTACTTTTGCACTACTTTTACAAAAAGATGGAATTCAAGTACGATATAGTTGTTGTAGGTGCCGGTCACGCCGGATGTGAAGCAGCCGCTGCTGCCGCCCAAATGGGCTCAAAAACCTGTCTTATTACAATAGATATGAACAAGATAGGACAGATGAGCTGTAATCCCGCCATAGGTGGTATAGCTAAAGGACAGATAGTCAGAGAGATAGATGCACTTGGTGGACATACCGGATTAGTAACAGACAAAACAGCTATACAATTCCGAATTCTAAACAGATCTAAAGGACCTGCCATGTGGAGCCCACGCGCCCAATGCGACAGAGCTAAGTTTATTTGGGCCTGGAGAAACGTACTTGAAAACCAGGAAAACCTGAATATTTGGCAAGATACAGCCACTGAAGTAATTGTAGAAAACGGTGAAATTCAAGGAGTTAAGACATTATTAGGAGCAACATTCCGTTGCAAGTGCCTAATTATAACAGCAGGAACATTCCTTAACGGATTGATGCACGTAGGTAACGTACAGATACCGGGAGGACGAGTAGCAGAACCTGCATCGTATATGCTTACCGAATCTATCACCAAGCACGGAATCAACGCCGGACGAATGAAAACCGGAACACCAGTCCGTATAGACAAACGCAGCGTACATTTTGAAGAGATGGAGATACAAGAAGGAGAAAACGATTTTCACCGCTTCTCGTTTATGGACTCCCCTACCCAACTGAAACAACTATGCTGCTGGACCTGCTTTACCAATAGCAAGGTTCACGACATACTGCGTTCCGGATTAAAAGATTCCCCACTCTACAACGGACAGATACAGAGCATAGGCCCTCGCTACTGCCCAAGCATAGAGACCAAACTGGTAACATTCCCAGACAGAGAGCAACATCAACTGTTCCTGGAACCGGAAGGCGAAGATACCAACGAAATGTATCTGAATGGTTTCTCATCTTCAATGCCAATGGATATCCAGATAAGAGCATTAAAGGAGATTCCTGCATTCCGCGATTTAGCTGTTTACAGACCGGGATATGCTATTGAATATGACTATTTTGATCCAACACAGCTAAAACGTAATTTGGAATCGAAAATCATAAAGAACCTGTTTATGGCTGGACAAGTAAACGGTACAACCGGTTACGAAGAAGCTGCAGGACAAGGAATTATAGCCGGTATAAACGCCCACATAAACTGCCATGGCGGAACACCATTTACATTAGGCAGAGACGAAGCCTATATAGGTGTACTTATAGATGACCTGATAAACAAAGGTGTTGATGAACCATATCGAATGTTCACTTCCAGAGCCGAATATAGAATCTTACTAAGACAGGACGATGCCGACGTAAGACTAACAGAAAAATCTTACAATACAGGTTTGGCCACATCTGAAAGATACAACAGAATGAAGAGCAAGCTTGAACAGGTAAATCATATTATAGAATTCTGTAAAAGCTATTCAATAAAACCGGCTCTTATAAACGGTGCATTGGAACAGTTAGGAACCACACCACTTAAAGAAGGCTGTAAACTGTTTGACCTGATAAACAGGCCACAGATAACTCTGAGCAATATTTCGGAACATGTCAAGGCTCTGAAATCAGAACTTGACAGAGTAGAGAATGCACGCAAAGAAGAGATTATTGAGGCCGCAGAAATAGCCGTTAAATACAGTGGCTACATAAGCAGAGAAAGATTGATAGCAAACAAAATGAAAAGACTTGAAGATATTCGCATAAAGGATAAATTCGATTACAATTCATTGCAATCGCTGTCAACCGAAGCAAGACAGAAACTCGCCAGAATAAATCCTGAAACTCTGGCAGAAGCAAGCAGAATACCCGGAGTATCGCCAAGCGACATCAATGTACTGCTTGTTTTAATGAACAGATAAAACAAATTGTTCCACGTGGAACATTAAACAGAGTCCACATCATAGAGATTGTCTTGAACAAGATGGAATATGAAAGAGAATACATATTACGAAGAAATATTAAAACCAATTGTTCAGAGTCTTCCTGAAAAACCCGGCTGTTATCAATATTTAAACAGTTCCGGTCAGGTTATCTATGTAGGAAAGGCTAAAAACCTAAAAAGAAGAGTCTCTTCATACTTTTTAAAGGAGCAACAAAGCAACAAAACAAAATTGCTGGTAAAACAGATAGCCGATATTAAATATATTGTAGTAAATAACGAATGGGATGCACTTTTGCTTGAAAACAATCTTATAAAAAAATACAAGCCAAAGTATAATATTCTGCTTAAAGACGATAAAACATATCCATCTATCTGTATAACAAACGAACCATTTCCCAGAATTTTCAAAACCAGAAATATAATAAGAAACGGAAGTTCATATTATGGTCCATATAGCCATGTAGGTACTCTGAACGCACTTTTGAACCTGATTTCGGAAGTTTACAACATAAGAACTTGCAAACTTACTTTAAATGAAAATGATATTCAAAAAGGTAATTACAAAGAGTGTTTGGAATATCATATAAAAAGGTGTAAAGCACCTTGTATAGGGCTACAAAGCAAAGAAGAGTATGGAAAGGAGATTTCAGAAATAAGAGAAATTCTTAAAGGCAGGACTATAGAACTAAATAAAAACATAGTAGAGGAGATGAAAAAGGAGTCTGCTCTGCTAAATTTTGAAAAAGCACAGGTTCTAAAAGAGAAATATCTAACACTAACTGCATTTACAGAGAGAAGTCAGGTAGTAAGTGGAAGTTTAGACAATATAGATGTGTATTCTGTAGAAGAAGACGAAGATGTAGTTTTTGTAAACTATATGCACTTGTCAAATGGTTGCATAAATCAGGCTTTTACATTTGAATACAAAAGAAAACTGGACGAAACCATAGAAGAGATGCTGCTCACAGGCTTTGCAGAGATGCGAACAAGGTATAAAAGCAGAGCAAAAGAGGTTATAGTGCCATTTAAACCATCTGTGGAGATAGATGGAGTAGAGTGGGTTGTTCCGCAAAAAGGTGAGAAAAAGAAGCTATTGGATCTATCTATTCTAAATGTAAAACAGTATAGAGCCGACAGGTTAAAGAGATCTGATAAACTTAATCCGGAACAGAAACAGACCAGAATACTTAAAGAACTGCAAAACCTGCTCAAAATAGAGAAACTGCCACTGCATATAGAGTGTTTTGATAATTCTCACATTTCGGGAAGCGATGCTGTAGCTGCTTGCGTGGTATATAAAAACGGAAAACCTGCAAAAAAAGAGTACAGACTATACAATCTTAAAGAAGAGAGTGGGGGAGACGACTATGCCTCTATGTACGAAGTTATGTACAGAAGGTATTCCAGGATAATAGAAGAGGGTAGTAAATTACCGGATTTAGTAATAGTAGATGGTGGTAAGGGACAGATGTCTATCGCAAAGGAAGTAATTGATAATCTGCACATTAACATAAATATAGCCGGATTAGTAAAGAACAATCATCATAAAACATCTGCACTACTGTCTGGTTTTCCACAGATGGAAGTAGGAATAAAACCAGACTCTGAACTATTCAGACTTCTTGAACAGATGCAGGAAGAGGTACACAGAGTAGCTATCAGTTTTCATAAAAAGAAAAGAAGCAAAAGGCAATTATCATCCGAACTATCTGATATTCAGGGAATTGGAGAAAAAACAAGTGAACTGTTACTGAAAAAATTCAAGAGCATCAAACGAATAAAAGAGGCAAAAGAGGAGGAACTTATTGATGCTGTTGGAAAGAGTAGGGCAGCTATTATTATTGAGTGGAGAAAAGGATTTGAAAAATGAGAACAGTTATACAGAGAGTAACAGAAGCATCAGTAAAGGTAGATGGCAATATATGCGGCAGTATAGCAAAAGGAATGCTTATTCTGGTTGGCATTGAAGAGAGCGATAATTCTGAAGATATTGAATGGCTCTGTAAAAAGATTACAAACCTGCGTATCTTTGACGATGAGAATGGTGTAATGAACAAATCGATAAAGGAGATAGATGGTAATATACTTGCTATAAGTCAATTTACACTTATGGCACAAACAAAAAAGGGCAACAGACCATCATACATCAGAGCTGCAAAACCAGAAATATCCAAACCGCTATACCTGGAATTCTGCCAAAAACTATCGATGGAATTGGGAAAAACCGTTGAAATGGGTATATTTGGAGCAGATATGAAGGTATCACTTCTGAATGATGGCCCTGTTACAATAATAATGGATACTAAAAACAAAGAATAAATTATGGAAGATTTTGAAATTTCACAAGACCGTTACAGTGAAGCTCTTTCAAAATACAGCCTTTCCATCGATAAAAAAGGGGTAGAAAAAGCTGTAGAAAAGGCTAAAGCAGATGCTGCAGAACTGGAGAATAGACAGACTTTGATGGATATTATCAGCCTGATAGATCTTACTACACTGAAACCGACTGATAACGAAGAGAGTGTACTGCAACTGGTTGAAAAGGTTAACCAGTTAGACAATGAACGTCCTGATATCCCACAGGTTGCATCAATCTGCGTATATCCGAATTTTGCTAATGTGGTAAGCAATTCATTAGAAGCTGATAACGTTAAAACCTGTTGCGTAGCAGGTGGTTTTCCATCATCTCAGACATTTACAGAGGTAAAGATAGCAGAAACCTCACTGGCAATACTGGATGGAGCAGAAGAGATTGATATTGTTCAGAATACAGGAAAGCTGTTAAATGGAGATTACGAATATATCTGTAACGAAACAGAAGAAATAAGAGATATCTGCAAGGATAAGACATTAAAAGTAATTATAGAATGTGGAGCATTACAAACACTTGATAACGTGAAGATTGCATCTATTCTTGCTATGTATTCCGGAGCAGATTTCATTAAGACATCAACCGGTAAGGAGGTAGCAGGAGCAGATCCTAATTCATTCTTTGTGATGTGCAAAGCCATTAAAGAATACTACAATGAAACCGGTAAAAAGATAGGTATTAAAGCTGCCGGTGGTATAAGCACAACACAAGATGCACTACTGTATTACAGCATTGTAAATAATGTACTTGGAAAAGAGTGGCTGAACAACAAATTATTTAGAATTGGAGCAAGCAGATTGTTTGACAACCTATTGGAATCACTTATTTCTTCCTGTTGATAATAATATCAAGATAGGCTATAAAAGCCTCTCTCAAATCATTGGAAATATGGGCAGGCAACAGACTGATTGCCTGCTTTTTTAATTCCTGCATTTTAGCCTCTGCATACTCTATACCGCCATTTGCTATAGTATAATTGGTAATCTCCTCTATCTGATCCTGAGTTGCAGAGAGAGAACGCACATCCTGGACATATATAGACCAATCTCTATCGCTGTGTGTAAGAGCATAAATAGCAGGAAGAGTAAACTTTCCTTCACGTAAATCGTTACCAAAAGGTTTACCAATTTCGGTAGATTTATGATAATCAAAGATATCATCTTTAATTTGGAAACAGAGTCCTATAATTTCTCCCAATCTGCGCATCTTTTCAACTTCTTCTAACGTTGCTCCCGACAAATAAGCAGACATTTCCGATGCTGCAGCAAACAGATAAGCAGTCTTTTTGGTAATTATATCAAAGTATAAATCTTCCGATAAATTGGGCAAATTTAGCGCATCAAGCTGTATAATTTCGCCTTCTGAAAGAGTACCTATAAGAGAAGAGATTGTATCAACAGAACGGACATCTCCGGTGGCAGTAATCTCTTTAAATCCCATAGAAACTACATAATCGCCCAGAAGCACTGCAAGTTTATTATCGTAAATAGCATTTGCAGAATCTTTACCACGACGTTTATCGCTTTCATCTATTACATCGTCGTGAATCAGACTGCCCTGATGCAATAACTCTATAGAGGCAGCAAGATGATAAACACTTTCAGGTACTGCATCAAAACATTTGGCAGTAAGCAATACCAACAAAGGACGCATCATTTTACCTTTTCTTTCTGCAAGAAACTTTAACAATACATCTACAGAAGATACTTTATTGGTAAATAATGATGTATAATAAGTTCTGAACTTTGAGAACTCATCTTGTACCGGTAATACTATTAAATCCTGATTTGTCATCTCTATTGAACGATATTACAGTAGTGCAAAGGTAGTGCAAGACAAGCGAAAGAAAAAGCAGTTTCCGCTTTTTTTACCTATAGAAAGTGCTTAATAGGGTAGATGTAGAACTGTTTAAGGAGTAGCAAGGGTGTAAAATGAAAAAAAAACAGTACTTTTACTCCACAATAGTAATCTCTAAAAAGAAAAGATGGAAAGGTTATTTTTACTCGATGCATACGCTATAATATACAGAGCATACTACGCTTTCTTTAAGAATCCGCGTATAAATTCCAAAGGACAGAATACATCTGCCATTTTGGGATTTGTGAACACATTAGAAGAGATTATAGCAAAAGAGAAACCTACCCATCTTGGAGTGGCTTTCGATCCTGCAGGAGGTACTTTCCGTCATGAGTTGTATAAAGAGTACAAAGCTCAAAGAGAAGAGACACCGGAAACTATTAAAGAATCTGTGCCTATCATCAAGGAGATTATCAAAGCATACAATATTCCTATTTTAGAAGTAGCCGGATTCGAAGCCGATGATGTTATAGGAACATTATCTAAAAAGGCCGATGAAAAGGGTGGAATAGAGACATATATGCTTACCCCGGACAAAGACTACTGCCAATTGGTATCAAACACATCTTTTGTATATAGACCACGATACGGAGATACAGGATATGAGGTTATGACTCCGCAAGTGGTAAAGGAAAAATATGAAATAACAGATACTTGTCAGATAATAGATTTACTTGGTCTGATGGGCGATAGTTCCGATAACATTCCCGGCTGTCCCGGAGTAGGACCCAAAACAGCACAAAAGTTAATAGCTGAATATGGCAACATAGAAAACATACTTGCAAATAGTGACAAATTAAAAGGATCGTTAAAAAGCAAGATAGAAGAGAACAGAGAAAAGATAGAGTTCAGTAAACTACTTGCCACCATAAGAAGAGATGTTCCTATAGAACTTGATATGGAAAAGTTGAAAGTGGAAAAACCCGATTTGAAAAAAATTAAGGAACTTTTCACCGAACTTGAATTTAGAACACTAATAAACAGACTTGCCGAAAGAGAGAGTAGTAACATTTCAACTATTACTGATAACAAACCAACAACTAAGAAAAATGATGGTTTTAGTGGCGATTTGTTTGATGTTTTTGTGGATAATGATACAGATCTTTTCAAAAATTCAAATCTCAGCGACATAAAATCTACATATCATAACTATTATCTGCTTGATAATGTAGAAGATGTAAAACAATTAGGTGCTAAAATTTTGGATAGTAAATTTTGCTGTTTTGATACAGAGACATCGGGTATCAACCCAATTTCTGCAAAATTGGTAGGAATAAGCTTCTCCATTAAAGAACACGAAGCATTTTACATTCCAATTACTGCAGACGAAGAAAAAAACAGAGAAATACTATCAATAATAAAAAATGTGTTGGAAGACGAAACCATTTTGAAAATTGGACAGAACATTAAATACGATATTTTGGTTCTTTCAAATTTGGGAATAGATGTAAAAGGAGAAATGTTCGACACAATGATAGCTCACTATCTGTTGCAACCTGAATTGCACCATAATATGGACTATCTGGCAGAAATCTATCTGAAGTATAAAACCATCCATATAGAAGAACTGATAGGAGAGAGAGGAAAACACCAGGGCAATATGGCAAATCTCTTTCCTGAACAGGTATATGAATATGCCTGCGAAGATGCCGATATTACACTACAATTAAAAAATATACTTGAGACAGAACTTAAAAAAGATGGTACATACACTCTATTCAATGAAATAGAGATGCCACTGGTAAAAGTCTTAGCCTATATGGAAAAAAATGGTGTAAGATTAGATACTGTATCACTCAAAGAGACATCAGAAGTTTTCAACGGCAGAATGAGAGCCATAGAAAAAGATATTTTCTCTTTAGCTGGTATGGAATTTAATATATTATCGCCAAAACAGGTAGGCGAAGTACTATTTGAAAGACTTAAGATAGTAGAAAAAGCTAAAAAGACAAAAACCGGCCAATATGTAACATCAGAAGAGGTGCTGGAAGGATTAAGATATAATCATCCTATTGTAGATAAAATACTGCAATATCGTGGACTTAAAAAGCTGCTTGGTACTTACGTTGATGCACTACCACTGCTTATTAACAAACAAACCGGTAAAATTCATACATCATTTAATCAAACAGTGACAGCTACCGGCAGATTAAGTTCAAGCAATCCAAACCTGCAAAATATCCCTATCAGAGATGAAGATGGAAAAGAGGTAAGAAAAGCGTTTATACCGGATGAAGGTTGTACATTTTTCTCTGCTGACTATTCACAGATAGAACTTAGAATAATGGCTCATCTCAGTGGAGATGCCAATATGATAGAAGATTTTAATCAAGGAAATGATATTCATGCAGCAACAGCAGCCAAAGTATTTGGTAAATCTATTGAAGAGGTTACAAAGTCTGAAAGAAGCAAAGCTAAAACTGCCAATTTTGGAATCATATATGGTATATCGGTGTTTGGACTTGCAGAAAGAATGGGTGTAAACAGAGCACAGGCTAAAGAACTTATAGATAACTATTTCAAAACATATCCCGGTATAAAACAGTATATGGATCTGTCTATTGAAAAAGCTAAAGAGAAACAATATATAGAGACTGTACTACATAGAAAACGTTATCTGCCAAATATAACATCGGGTAATGCCATTGTACGCGGATTTGCTGAAAGAAATGCCATAAATGCTCCTATTCAAGGTAGTGCTGCAGATATTATTAAAAAAGCAATGATAGGTATCTATAATAGATTTATGAAAGAGAATATTAAATCTACCATGATTCTGCAGGTACATGATGAATTGAACTTTAACGTAGTAAAGGGAGAAGAAGAGATAGTAAAGAGTATAGTTTTAGAGGAGATGCAGAATGCATACCCTATGCAAGTTCCTTTAACAGCAGATTTCGGTTGGGGTAAAAACTGGTTGGAAGCTCATTAATCAATTATATTCTTTAACTGCTTTGCAAATTCCCAAAGCACTATTCCGGCCGATACAGATACATTCAATGAATGTTTTGTACCATATTGAGGTATTTCTATAGATATATCAGAAATATCAACTACTTGCTGTTGTACACCTTTAACTTCATTACCAAGTATAAGCGCATATTTAGCAGAAGTATCGGCTATAAAATTGTTAAGCATAATGCTACCTTCAACCTGTTCTATAGATATAATGGTGTAACCTTTACTTTTTAAGTCTTGCACCACGCGAATAGTATCGGCTGAATATTCCCATTCTACAGATTCTTCTGCACCCAAAGCTGTTTTATGAATCTCTGTCAATGAATTTTCCGGAGTAGCAGTAATACCACACAGATATATCTTCTCTATTCTGAAAGCATCGGAAGTTCTAAATACAGAACCCACATTATGCAGACTCCTTACATTATCTAGAATAACAGTTACAGGCAGTTTTATACTCTCTATAAATGATTCTCTATCTATTCTGTTCAATTCTGATACTTCCAGTTTTCTCATATCCGTACACTTCTATTTTACATCTGCAAATTTACTCTTTTTAATCTTACTATAAAATAAGGGTGTGAATAACTATGTTGATATCCTGAAAAAGCTGTTGAAAAAGCTGGTTTTTACAGTTGATAAATAATATCTAATTTCATGGTTATAAATTTGGATTTTTTACATCAGTAGTCAATTATAAATGTATTTGAAAAACCACTGTTGATAACCCATTTTTTTATTATTTTTTTTTAACCGGATATAAACAATCACACTCCGTTTTATTACTACTTATAACTATATTAACAAACATGTTGATAACTCTGTATTATATTTATATCCAATATTTTAATATGTTTATTAATTGTTCAATATCCGTGAAAATTGTTCATAAAATTTATTCCATTAAAAATTCAAAAACATTTCAACAGTTTCAACAGGATATAATAATTATAATAGATAAGAGATATAAAAATAAAACTATATAATATTATCTTATAACTGTTATACTGACAGATGTTGATTTGGAATTATTCAAATCGGTTATAATGGCATGATATACTCCTGATGATACTCTATTACCATTTCTATCTGTTACATTCCAGGTAAATGTTCCACCATTTGAATATCCTTGATATATAAGAGAACCGGAAGCCGATACTATTCTAACAGTACATTTATCTGACATTCCTTTTATAGTAACAGGTACATCAAAATCAGGATTAACTGGATTGGGATATACCTCAATATTACTTTCAGAAAGGCTGTTTTCTGGCTCTGTAGCATCGCCACCATATTCTATAAGTCCAAGACTTGTTCCAAAGAAAACTGAGCCTGTAGAAGAGTTTATTGCAATAGTCTGAATATAATTGGAAAGTAATGGGCTATTCTCTTCTGTAAAATGATGAATAGTCTCTTTTCCATCTTCAGAAAGTAAAAATACTCCATTATTTTGTGTACCTATCCATTTTCTATTGGCATCATCTATACATATAGCAGTAGTATAAATACCACTTAAAAGATAATCGGCTAAATTAGTACCATCATTTCTTGGTATTTTTACTCTTTCAAAAATTACTTTATCACTGGATAGAAATTTTTCAGGTTCTCTAAGAACAAAAATACCTCTGTCAGTACCTAACCACATCTCTCCATTCTTATCAAATTCAAAGAAGAAAATATCATTTATAATTTCAGATACTCCATCCTGATTAGTAAATGTAGGACCTACAAACTTATGTTTATCATCATCGTTATTATCTAAAGTATTATTTATATCTAAACAGAACATTCCTGCTTTATATCTTGATGAATTAGTCCAAATTCTGCCATCTTTATCAAAATCTAATTTTCTAAAAGTAGGAAGACCTGATATTTCCGGATAATATAAACCTTTCCAACTTCCATCAGGTTTCATAATTTTAATAATGGTATCTATTTCGTTATTAACCATCCAAAGATTTCCTTTTGTATCGTATTTAAGTCCATCTACACTAACATAGTTTTTAGGATTTGCAGGAATAATAGTAGTAAGTCCGCTATTATTATATGTATGCAGTTTATAAAACTTATTATCTTTAAATTCATATAATCCATGTCGTCCGGAACCTACAAAATAGTGATTTTTCTCTTTTGGATCTTCTACAATAGATGTAAGGTTTATATATTTTACACCTGTTTTAGAAGATATATCGTCATCAAGATAACTCCATCTGTTATTATTGTAAATCATAACTGTTCCTTCATATTCAATATTGGAATAGTTATGAGTACCACCCACCATTAACATTTTATCTTCTCCGGAAAAAGTAATGTAATGTGAATAGTTTCTTCTGGGACTATCGGGTAAAATTTGGAATCTGTTGCAAACTAAATTGTTTTCCACAATAGAAAACTCTGTCAATCCTTTATAACCCTGACTTATCCACAATTTACTATCTTCTATAAATAGATGATTTATATTACCATCTATTAAATTATAAGAGTAATAATCTGATAATAAATTATATACAAATAATTCTGAACCATTATATACCAGTAGTTTATTATCATTGTTGTTAACTATTAGTGCATTATTTGTGATAACAGAATTAGTTCCATTATCAACATTTATTTCATAAATAGTATTACTCTTATCTTTTCCTATAAGTTTATCATCAAAAGAAAAAAGTGAAATATATATGTTTTCCGATATCTTATTCCATTTGGATTTATCTAACAAATTATCATTTATACTACCTTTATATAATCCGTTATTAGTAGCACATATAATACTGTTATCTTTAACAACAGTCGATAATATATCTGTTCCTAAATTGTAATTGTTTGAAATTTCCAATTTTTCAATATTAAAAACTACAACTCCGAATGCAGTAGATAAATATGCATTTGAACCATCTATATAAACATCATAAATAGTCTTATCTGTTATACTGCTATTCTTTATGTCAGTAAAATTATAGATAGTTTCGTCCTGGTAAAGAATATCAATGTTTCCGTTTGAATATATTAGCAATAATGCATTTTCATCATTGCAATATGCTATATTGGAGATATATGTATCACTTAAACCTCCTATTTTATCGTAAATGTACAGACTATTATCTTCCGGAGAGAATGAATAGATGGAACCTGCGCTTAAAACAAATATTTTGTTAAATGCTTTAAGGCTTTTGGTAGCATCATAATAAGAAAGGTGTGTTCTCCATTCCCCTGTTGGAATGGTTGCCGATGTATTAGAAAATGGCAAAAGTAGTATAACCGCAATCAAAGCTGCGGTATATACTGCTTTTGTCAAAATTCTGTTCATATACTGTTCAAATAGTTAAATAATTTTTCTACAGCCAAAGCTCTGTGGCTTATATGGTTTTTACTGTCGTTTCCCATTTGTGAGAAAGTTTGTGTAAAACCATCAGGAATAAATATAGGATCGTAACCAAAGCCGCCATCACCGGCTTTCTCTTTAGCTATAGTTCCTTTTACAATTCCCTCAAAGAGAAATTCCTTTCCCTCTATTATTAACGCAATAACTGTTCTAAATTGTGCAGAGCGGTCACTTTTTTTCTCCAATTCATTCAGAAGTTTGTTCATATTGGCTTCTGAATCGTGATTACCGGCATATCTTGCAGTATGTACTCCCGGTGCTCCGCCTAAAGCAGTTACCTCCAAACCTGTATCGTCAGCAAAACAATCTACACCATATCTTTCGTACAGAAAACGGGCTTTCATCAGTGCGTTGCCTTCCAGAGTATCGGCTGTTTCTGGAATATCGGCTTCACAACCTATCTCTTTCAGACTTTTCACTGTGAATCTACTGCCCAAAATACTACGTACTTCGTCTAACTTATGGGCATTGTTTGTGGCAAATACCAAATTATCAGATAACAACATTCACAATCTTTTTAGGTACAACAATCACTTTGCGAATAGCTTTGCCATCTATATATGCAATAGCCTTTTCATTGCTTAAAACTGCATCCTGAATCTCCTGAGCAGTAGCTTCGGCTGGGAAATCCATAGTAAAACGAGTCTTACCATTGAAAGAAATTGAATATGTAATACTATCCTCTTTCAGGTATTCTTCGTTACATACAGGCCATTCTGAATTACAAACACTATCATTATGTCCCAATGTATGCCAGAGTTCTTCTGCTATATGAGGCATAAACGGTGCAGCAAGTCTTACCAGGATATCAAGCACCTGTTTGTTGTGCGATTTAAGCGATGTAAGTTCGTTTACACATATCATAAATGCACTAACAGATGTGTTGTATGAGAAGTTTTCTACATCTTCCGATACCTTTTTAATAACCTTGTGGATAGATTTCAGTTCATCTTTTGAAGGAGTTTCGTCGGTAACAATAAGTTCACCGTTTCTGTTATCGAAGAAGAGATTCCACATTTTACGAATAAATCTGTGGCAACCATCTATACCGTTGGTATCCCATGGTTTTGACTGTTCAAGAGGACCAAGGAACATTTCGTAAATTCTCAATGTATCGGCACCGTATTTTTCAATAATAGTGTCAGGATTAACCACATTGAACATAGATTTACTCATCTTTTCAACTGCCCATCCACAAATATATTTACCATCTTCAAGTTCAAATTGTGCATCGGCATATTCAGGACGCCATGCTCTGAAAGCATCCAAATCAAGAATGTCGTTGCTTACAATATTTACATCAACATGAAGAGGAGTAGTATCATATTTATCCTTCAGACCCAGCGAAACAAATGTGTTAGTATCCTTTATTCTGTAAACAAAGTTACTGCGACCTTGAATCATACCCTGGTTTATAAGCTTATTGAAAGGCTCCTCTACCACACTATGACCTATATCGTGCAGGAATTTATTCCAGAAACGTGAATAGATAAGGTGTCCGGTAGCATGTTCTGAACCACCCAGATACAAATCTACGGATTTCCAGTAATTGTCTGCTTTTTCAGATACCAAACAGGTATTGTTTTTAGGATCCATATAACGCAGATAATATGCAGATGAACCAGCAAATCCCGGCATAGTATTCAATTCTAACGGGAAAACAGTTTCGTTATCTATAAGACTCTTTTCAACAACAGTGTTGGTTTTAATATCGAAAGCCCATTTTGTAGCGTGTCCCAATGGAGGTTCGCCTGTTTCTGTAGGTTTGTACTCCTTGATTTCAGGAAGTTCCAGTGGCAGACAAGATTCAGGTACCATACAAGGAATACCGTTCTTGTAATATACAGGGAATGGTTCACCCCAATAACGCTGACGGCTAAAGATTGCATCTCTCAAACGATAATTAACCTTGATTCTTCCTAAGTTGTTAGCCTTTACATACTCTTTTGTTTTTGCAATAGCCTCTTTTACAGTAAGACCATTCAGTACCAAACAACCGTCGTACATCTGCTCTTCACGAGGAGAATTAACCATAATACCCTCTTTTGCATCGAAACTCTCTTCCGATACATCGCAACCTTCAATAAGCGGACGTATTTCCAGCCCAAAATGTTTAGCAAAAGCATAGTCGCGACTGTCATGTGCAGGTACAGCCATAATAGCTCCGGTACCATAACCTGCCAAAACATAATCGCTAATCCAAACAGGAACAGCCTCTTTTGTAAGTGGGTTTATAGCGTATGAACCACTGAATACACCTGTTACTCTGCGGTCTGCTATACGTTCACGTTCTGTACGTTTTTTAACTGCAGCCAGATAAGCATCAACCTCTGCACGCTGTTCGTCGGTGGTAAGTGTCTCCACCAGTTCGCTTTCAGGAGCAAGAACCATAAAGGTAACACCAAATATAGTGTCGGCACGAGTGGTAAAGATGGTAAATTCAACATCACTATCTTTAACCTTAAACTGCATTTCAGTACCTTCTGAACGGCCTATCCAGTTTTTCTGAGTCTCTTTTATTGATTCAGACCAATCTATACTGTTCAATCCATCGAGCAGACGCTGTGAATATGCTGAAACACGCAGACACCACTGTGTCATCTTTTTCTGTTCAACAGGGAATCCGCCTCTTTCAGATACTCCATCTACAACTTCGTCATTAGCAAGCACAGTACCCAATCCCTGGCACCAGTTTACCATAGTTTCGCCCTGATAAGCTATGCGATAGTTCATCAAAACGTCCGATTTTTCCTTTTCTGAATATCCATTCCATTCTTCTGCAGTAAATGAAAGTTCTTCGCCACAAGCGGCATTGATACCTTCTGTACCCGATGTTTCAAATTTGCTTATCAATTCAGCTATAGGTTCAGCTTTGCAAGTGTGGTTGTTGTAGTAACTGTTAAACATCTGCTGGAATGCCCACTGTGTCCAATGGTAGTATCCCGGTTCACAGGTGCGTACTTCTCTGTCCCAATCAAAACAGAAACCTATTTTATCAAGCTGTTCTCTATATCTATTAATATTAGCTTCTGTGGTAATAGCAGGATGCTGACCTGTCTGAATAGCGTACTGTTCCGCAGGCAGACCGTATGCATCGTATCCCATAGGATTAAGTACGTTGTAACCACATTGGCGTTTGTAACGAGCATAAATGTCGGAAGCTATATATCCTAATGGATGTCCTACGTGAAGACCTGCTCCCGATGGATAGGGGAACATATTTAAAACATAGAACTTAGGTTTAGAATCATCTTCTGTAACCTGATAAGTCTTATTCTCTACCCAATACTTTCGCCATTTAGGCTCAATCGATTTAAAATCGTATTCCATATATATCTTTATTTTTGTTTTTTGCACAAGTTTTGAATGTGCAAAGTTAAAAAAATATGCTTACTCTCTTTATTAAATAAGGTATTAACTCTTTCAAATGGCAAAATAATTGCTTTTTAATGCTGAAATAAAGAATGAAAGGTTTATTTTTGCCGAATATTAGCTAACAAAAAACAGATATTTATGACAAGTTTATTCGAAAGTATCAGCAGTTGGACATTTCTTATCCAGATTTTCATTATAACAGCCGCAATGTTGATAGGTAACATAATAAGGCGTAAAGTATGGTTTATGAACAGAAGTTTGATACCTACAGCACTGATAGGCGGATTGTTGATATTCCTTTTGAAACTGATACCTTCTTTTAACGATCTCATAGACAAAAATACTATGGAGATAATAACATACCACACACTTGCTTTAGGATTTATAGCTATGTCACTTCGCGTAAAGAAAGAGACTTGCGTAACATCCACAACAAAAGTTATTGAGACAGGTGTATTAACCATAGGTACATACATTGTACAGGCATTAGTTGGTTTGCTTATTACAGTTCCTCTGTTCCTGTATTGTATAGACTCTGAATGGTTTGGAAATATATTCTATGCAGGAGGTCTGTTGTTGCCAATGGGTTATGGACAGGGACCTGGTCAGGCACTCAATTTTGGTTCTATTTATCAGGAACATGCCATGGCTTCAGGTTTACCATTCCAGGGAAAAGATTTTGGTCTTTCTATAGCAGCAATAGGTTTCATAGTAGGTAGCGTAGTTGGTGTTATCTATATGAATATCTTGCGTAGAAAAGGTAAACTTACTGTATTCTCCGATAAACAGGGTATAAAAACAACTATGGAAGATTATGAAACCGATAATGATATTCCACATTCAGAATCGGTGGATAAACTGACCATAACATTATCTATGATATTTGTTGTATATATGTTCGTGTATCTGTTTATGATGGCTATGAATAGTCTGCATTTAGGTAATTTATGGGAAAACAGCATTAAACCTCTTATTTGGGGATTCAACTTCTTCTGGGGTATTCTCTTTGCCTCACTTATGAAGATGATAGTAAAGTTCCTAAGAAAACGCGAAATAATGCACAGAGAATATCTGAACGATTATCTGTTAAATCGTAGTAGTGGTTTCTTCTTTGATATTATGATTGTGGCAGGAACTGCAGCTATAAGTTTTGAAAATCTTAAATCATTTATACTTCCTTTGATACTTGTATGTTTCTTGGGGGCAATAGCAACCTTCATATATATAAATTGGGTTTGCAAGGAACTGTATAAAGGATACAGATATGAAGCCTTTTTTGCAATGTTTGGAACACTTACCGGAACAGCAAGTAACGGTATGATTCTGTTGCGTGAAATAGACCCTAAATACGAAACACCGGCAGCAAACAATCTGGTGTTGCAAAACATACCTGCTGTAGTACTGGGATTGCCAATATTGTTAGTGTTGGGATATGCTCCAAACAGTTTGCAGGCAACATATATAACCATAGGAATAGTATCTGTACTTTGGGTTATTGCCACATTATTCCTGTTCAGAAAGCGTATCTTCAAAAAATTTAAGAAGTAATACCGCGCAAATAACTATCTATGGCAGAAAAGAAAGCCACAGAAACCCCAATGATGAAACAGTTCTTTGAACTGAAAGCAAAGCACCCCGATGCTGTTTTGCTGTTTCGTTGTGGCGATTTTTATGAGACATACGCTCAAGATGCTGTAGAGGCTTCGCAGATATTAGGTATTACCCTTACCAAGCGTAACAATGGTAATCAGACCAAATCTTTGGAGATGGCAGGTTTCCCGCATCACGCGTTGGACACCTATCTGCCCAAACTTATTCGTGCCGGCAGACGTGTGGCTATCTGTGATCAATTAGAAGATCCCAAACTTGCAAAGAAACTTGTAAAACGTGGTGTAACAGAACTTGTTACTCCCGGAGTTGCCATAGGCGATAATGTACTTACCGGAAAAGAGAATAACTTTCTGGCAGCCGTTCACATAGCTAAAGGAGCTTGTGGAGTAGCCTTTTTAGATATCTCTACAGGTGAATTTTTAACATCGCAAGGTCAGTGTGATTATATAGAGAAACTTTTGGCAAACTTTATGCCTAAAGAGGTATTGATTAAACGCGATACCAAAAAGAACTTCCAGCAGATATTTGGCAGCAAATATTTCCTGCAGGAATTAGACGATTGGGTATTTACAGAAGATTTTGCAAACGATAAACTGCATCGACATTTCAAGGTAAAGAATTTGAAAGGCTTTGGAGTAGATCATTTGCGAACAGGAATAATAGCTTGTGGTGCTATACTCAAGTATCTGGAGGAGACACTTCATAACAATATAGACCATATAGCAACCATTTCCCGAATAGAGGAAGATAAATATGTAAGATTAGATTCCTTTACTATTCGAAATCTGGAGTTGGTACACAGTTCAAACGAAGACGGTAAATCACTTTTACAGATAATAGATAAAACATCAAGCCCAATGGGTGCCCGTCTGTTGCGTAGATGGTTACTCTTTCCATTGAAAGATGCCAAAGCTATCAATGCCAGACTTGATGTTGTAGATACAATGTTCCGTAATCCGCAAACAGAGGAGGATTTAAAAGAATATCTCTGTCAGATAGGCGATTTGGAACGTCTTGTATCCAAAGCTGCTGTGTTGCGTATCAACCCACGAGAAATGGTCTCATTAAATATGGCGTTACGCTGTATAGACCCCATAAAAGAGATTTGTGGTTCTTTGCAGGAGAGTGGTTTATCTGTATTGGCAGAAAAATTGCAATCATGTAGTGAACTATGTGAAAAGATAGAACATACCATTCGTCAGAACCCTCCAATGTTACTGAACAAGGGTGGGGTAATAGCTGATGGTGTAGATGAAGAATTGGATCGTTTAAGAAATATATCGTATTCAGGAAAAGACTATCTGCTGCAGATACAGAACAGAGAATCGGAAGAGACCGGTATTCCAAACCTGAAGATAGCCTTTAATAACGTCTTCGGTTACTACATAGAGGTGCGCAATACATATAAAGATAAAGTGCCTGAACGCTGGATAAGAAAGCAGACACTTGTAAATGCAGAACGCTATATAACCGAAGAACTGAAACAGTACGAAGAACAGATACTTACTGCAGAAGATAAGATTCTGGCCATAGAGAACAGAATATATGGTGAAATGGTACAATCCATACTTCCGTATATAAAAGATATACAGACAGATGCCTCTGTTTTGGCTCAGTTAGACTGTTTGGTGTCGTTTGCCACTCTGGCACGAGAAAATAACTACATACGTCCGGTGGTAGATGATAGTCTGGCGCTTGATATCTGCGAAGGTCGTCACCCTGTAATAGAGAAACAGTTACCATTGGGCGAAGAATATGTATCCAACAATCTCTATGTAGATACATCGAAAGAGCAGATACTTATAATAACCGGTCCTAATATGGCCGGTAAATCGGCATTGTTAAGACAGACAGCGCTTATTACCATAATGGCACAGATGGGTTCGTATGTACCTGCTACAAGTGCACATATAGGTATAGTAGATAAAGTGTTTACCCGTGTAGGTGCCAGCGATAACATATCGGCAGGCGAATCCACCTTTATGGTAGAGATGACAGAAGCATCGAATATTCTGAACAACCTCTCATTGCGTAGTTTGGTGCTGTTCGATGAATTGGGACGCGGCACATCCACATACGACGGTATCTCTATAGCGTGGGCTATAGTTGAACATATACACGAACATCACAGTGCTCACGCTCGCACACTGTTTGCCACCCACTATCATGAACTTAACGAAATGGCATCCACGTTCAGCCGTATTCGCAACTATAACGTGGCAGTAAAAGAGGTTGATGGCAAAGTACTTTTCCTGCGTAAACTGAAGCCGGGAGGTAGTGAACATTCATTCGGTATTCATGTAGCAGAAATGGCCGGAATGCCTCGCAGCATAGTGAAACGTGCAGAAGTAATACTTTCTGAAATGGAGACCGGTAGTGATGGTAAAAACATATCCCGACCAACCGCAGAAACAGGTAAAGGTCGTGAAGGTATGCAGATGAGTTTCTTTCAGTTGGAAGACCCTGTACTATGCCAGATTAGAGATCAACTGCTTCAGACCGATGTAAACAACCTTACTCCAATAGAGGCTCTGAACAAACTAAACGATATCAAAAAGATTCTGAAGGGCAAATAACACTGCTCTATTCAGTAGCTGATTTAATGAAAATTTGCAGCAGTTTCGGTGGATATTTTTTCAATATTCTGCTTTTGCGTTGTCTTACAGCATCTTTTGATATTCCATCAAGCATAGCAATAGTACCGTTTGGTATCTCCAAATAGAACAGAATACAGGTAATAATTTCAGTTTGATTTATCCCCTGAAAATCGGCAATCATATTCATAATTATGGAACTGTAACACTCCATTATTGAATCCGATATCAAATCCCTATTCTTTATAATAACAGTTTCATTGGAAATATTTTCAGTAAGAGTATTATATGCTTTAGACTCTTTAAAATGTTTGGTACACTGTTCCAAAATACTATTATAACTGTTTACAATATCACTCAAATTATTTCCATTATATTCTGCGTTATTCAGTCTCAGACGGTTCATTACATCAGAAATCTTTTCAATTTCTCTGTTTATTCTTATCTGTTGCTTTCTCTTCCAATTCTTTGCAAACATATATGCAATAAAAACAGACAATGCAATAAAACAGAGAATTGCAGAAACAATAATAATCATTGTGGTTGTTCTGTTTTTATATTCCAGGTCGGCCAATTCTGCTTTATGGCGTAGAATTATATTGTCTATGCGTTTGTTGTTTCTCATCTCTATAATAGAATCTTTCAAATCCAGATATTGCTCTTTATAGGCAAAATATTGTTCCATATTGCCCTTAATCTTTTCTATGTGTGATAGTTGGTAATAAGTATTACAATGTGTCGGAAGGCTTATAATTTTACATTCCAGTACCTTATTGTAATAGTACAATGCAGAATCGTAATTTTCGTTATACATGTAAATATCTCCTTTCAGACAGATACTTGATGCAAAGAGATTTTTTCCCGATAATTCAATCTCTTTGTTTATGTAGTATAGAGCTTGTTTAAAACTGTTTTTATGGTAATTACTAATCTTTGCTTTTTGGAAATAGGCATCTTTCTGCCATTCGTTGTTTTCTAATAATCCTGTAAATAAAGTGTCGGCAGTATTATAATAACCGCAGTACATATTGTAAGTAGCTATATAGTATTTAAAATCACCTATCAGTCTGTTTTCGCCCATTTGAACGGCATTTTTGTAACCATTATATAGTTCTTCTTTTGCTTCATCCAGCATTGATAAATCCAAAAACAGTATGCCTAGTTCTCTTTCTGCTTTTGCATAGTAATTAATTATTGTATCGGGAAAACGTTCTTTTGCTTTTAGGTAAGCATCTATGGCTTCAACACTATTTTTGGTCTCTTTATATACACATCCTAAAGTGTAATAAGCAAGTGCAGCATAATAATTCTTCTTTTTTGTTTCATAGTATGCAGTGGCTTCAAGCATTACACTATCAAAATCTGTTACGGGTTCATAGCATTTATAGTATGCCTGTGTTTTTAGTACGGTATATAACGCTTTGTTACGCTCTTTTTCAGGAGTGGGCATTGCGCATAGCACACTGCGCACAGAATCCGGATTCTTTTCCAAAACCTTTTCCAGTGCCACCAATCTGCGGTACTCACTTTTGCCACCACAACCTGTTATTGACAGAAGTGTAAATAGTAGAATTATATATGTTGTTATCTTGTAAATCTTCACCTTTGAATATGCTTAAAAATCCGAATTACGGATACAAACTAAAAACAAATTTCTAACCAATCAATTTATACTTCCACCTAGAACTTTATTGTAATCTTCAGTACGTTTTTTAATCAAATCAAACAATTCCGGTGAGATGTTAATTTCATCCGCTGATTTCGTTGTTATATATATATACCCATCACCCATTTCATATTGAACTCTACTGTTTGCTTCGTTATAAAGTTTCATCTCTTTTTTTGAAAAGCTACCAAAATCGTAATTATTTAACTTGATATATTTTTTTGATCCTTTATTTCCAAAAACATTATATCCATCCAGAACTGATGATAGTTTGCTCTCTTTCTTTAGTTGTCTATACTTTTTTGGGCTTAATACTTCAATAGAACCATTAAAAGCCCTATAGCCAAAAATTGAAATAGCATTATTTCCTTTTCGCACTTTATATACCTTAACCTGATTAGGTTTAACTCCTAAAATAGAAGCCAACTCTTTTCGGGAAAAGTTTGTCTTATTTATGTCTATATCTGAATTTAATTCATTGTCCAATTCAATAACTGTAGAATCATATATAAGCATTATGGGAATCTCATCAAGATTACGGCTTAAATCCATATATGTTCCTGATTTTTCATCATAATGATAAATCGTATTACTCTGAATACCAGTTTTATTATCAGACAAATCAGTTTGTGCTTTTGCATCAGTTGGATTACCCGTTAACGCAATAATTGTAATTAAAGATAGCCACATTGCTTTAAAAACATTCTTGTTCATAGTTCAATTATTTTTTGTTAGGAGCAAAAGTATGGATTGTCTGTTTAAAAACATAAAAACAGGTGTGACATTTGCTGTCACACCCTAAAAATTCTATTGATAATTTTAATTATATTCCCTATTAAAATCAAAAGCGAGATACCCAGGTGCTATAAACAGCAATGAGAGTACAGCAGAACACTCCTCCATTAAACAATTATCAAGGAAGTGTGGGACCATTGCCGGTTATCCAGCTTACAATCTTCAACACATCGCCATCTTTATATAGCCTGTATTTAGTCTTACCTACTAACTTTTCGG
>JAFYMP010000010.1 GCA_017556585.1 Bacteroidaceae bacterium | reverse complement strand
CCACATTCTCTAATGGCAATGGAATACAACTGCTTCTGAACTTTGTAAACTTTTGTTTCATATATTGTTACATTAAGCTTCTACAATCTGTTATTACTCCTGTTACTGCTGCAGCGGCTGCAGTGAGCGGGCTTGCTAAAAGTGTTCTTGAACCAGGACCTTGGCGGCCTTCAAAATTCCTGTTACTGGTAGATACCGCATATTTGCCGGCTGGAATTTTATCTTCGTTCATAGCCAAACAGGCTGAACATCCCGGTTGCCTTATTTCAAACCCCGCTTCACAAAGAATTTTATCCAAACCTTCTGCTTTTATCTGCTTAAGTACACTCCATGAACCCGGTACAAGCCATGCAGTTACATGTTTGGCTTTTTTTCTGCCTTTTACTATGGATGCAAAAGCACGGAAATCCTCTATGCGACCATTGGTACATGCACCTAAAAAGACATAGTCTATCTTTTTGCCTATCATTTTATCTCCCGGTGCAAATCCCATATATTCAAGTGATTTTTTGAACGATTCTTCCGATTCGTTATCAATAGAATCAATACTTGGGATGTTTTCGGTTATTGACATACCCATGCCCGGATTAGTTCCGTATGTAATCATTGGTTCAATAAGGGAGGCATCGAATGAAAGCTCTTTGTCGAAAACAGCATCGACATCGCTTTTTAGCTTTTTCCAATGTTCTACAGCTACTTCCCATTCCAAACCTTTAGGAGAATATTCTTTACCTTTCAGGTAGTTGAAAGTGATTTCGTCCGGAGCTATCATGCCTCCTCGTGCACCCATCTCTATACTTAGGTTACAGATAGTAAGCCTGCCTTCCATAGAGAGGTTACGGATAGTATCGCCTGCATATTCTATAAAATAGCCTGTTGCGCCACTTGTGGTTATTTGCTCCATCAGATAAAGAGCTATATCTTTTGCAGTAACGCCTTTGCCAAGTTCTCCGTTAATGTTTATACGCATTACTTTTGGGCGGTTTTGCAGAATACATTGTGAAGCAAGCACCATTTCAACTTCGCTGGTACCTATTCCAAAAGCCACTGCACCTACAGCACCATGGGTAGATGTATGGGAATCGCCGCAGACAATAGTCATGCCGGGTTGCGTAAGTGCAAGTTCCGGACCTACCACGTGTATAATACCGTTTTTCGGGTGCATCATACCAAAATGTGTCAGCCCAAAATGTTCTGCATTCTCCTTTAACGTTTCTACCTGTTTACGTGATATAGCATCTTCTATGGGCTTATCCTGATTACGGGTAGGGGTATTATGGTCCGGAATACAAACAATCTTTTCGGGTCTGAAACAGTCTAATTTGCGTTCCTTCATACCGGCAAATGCCTGTGGGCTTGTTACTTCGTGACAATACATACGGTCTATATAAAGCTGGGTAGGACCTTCTTCAATCTGCTGCACAATGTGTGCATCCCAAATCTTATCAAACAGTGTATTCTTGCTCATAACTACATTCTGAATTTGTTTATACAATCTATGTACGCTTCTACCGATGCGGCTATAATATCTGTGTTCGCACCAAAACCGTAGTAAATATGACCATCATATTCAACTTGTGTGTGTACTTTACCCATATCGTCACTACCTTTACTGATAGCCTGAATGGTGAATTCTTGAAGGACCATAGTTTTGTTTATTATCTGCTTTAAGGCATTTATGGCAGCATCTACAGGGCCGTTACCGGTAGATGTGGCTTGATGTTTTTCTCCATTTATGCTCAACTCTAATGTGGCTTCCGATTGTATGCCTACACCGCTTGTAACTTTCATAAATTCAAGCTTTATGCGTCTGTTTTGAGAACGGTCGGCTCCAGCCAAAAGCAGAATATCATCATCGTTAATATCCTTTTTCTTATCTGCCAGTTTCAGGAACTCCTGATATACTCCGTCCAGTTGTTCTTTGTTCAATTCTATACCCAAAAACTTTAATCTGTTTTTAAGTGCCGCTCTGCCACTGCGTGCAGTAAGAACTATGGAATTATCGTCTATGCCAACATCGTGAGGATCTATTATTTCGTAGGTTTGAACATTTTTAAGTACCCCGTCCTGATGTATGCCCGATGAGTGTGCAAAAGCATTTCTTCCCACAATAGCTTTATTTGGCTGAATAGGCATATTCATAAGGTTTGAAACCATACGGCTGGTAGGGAAAATCTTGTTGGTTCTTATGCCTGTTTCAATGCCTATACCATTATGGCTCTTTAAAATCATTGCAATCTCTTCAAGCGATGTATTGCCGGCTCTTTCGCCTATGCCATTTATGGTTACTTCCACTTGTCTGGCACCATTCAGTATTCCGGCCATGGTATTGGCTGTAGCCATACCTAAATCGTTATGACAATGTGTGGATAGAATGGCTTTTTCAATGCCGTTTACATTCTCCATCAGGAATTTTATTTTCTCTCCATATTCATTTGGAAGACAGTAGCCTGTAGTGTCCGGAATATTTACAGTGGTAGCACCTGCTTTGATAACAGCTTCAATAACTCTTGCTAGATATTCATTGTCGGTACGACCTGCATCTTCTGCATAGAACTCTACATCTTCAACATACTTCTTTGCATACTTAACAGCTGCAACCGCACGCTCCAATATCTCTTCTCGTGTAGAGTTGAATTTATACTTTATGTGGGCATCGGAAGTACCTATGCCTGTGTGAATACGTTTGTGCTTTGCGTATTGTAAAGATTCAGCAGCAATATCAATGTCCTTTTCGACAGCTCTTGTAAGGGCACAAATAGTAGGCAGGCTAACGGCCTTAGAAATCTCTATAACCGAATTATAATCACCCGGACTGGAAATAGGAAATCCAGCCTCAATTATATCAACTCCTAATAGTTCAAGCTGTTTTGCAACCTGAATCTTTTCTACTGTGTTGAGTTGACATCCCGGAACCTGTTCGCCATCGCGAAGGGTTGTGTCGAAAATCAATAATCTTTCTGCCATAACGCTAAATTACAAAAAAAAACCTTTCGCACTTGGAAGTGAGAAAGGCTATATCAATTTTTAGTTCAGTATTACCAAATTTCTATATACGAATCTCACTTCCGCTGTTAGATAACAGTAGAATAATAATACCGCATAGTAGAATATTTGTAAAACCGTAAATCATATTCAAAACACTTTTTTGCCTTAGGCGCTGCAAATTTATAGACAATTTTTGATAATAATTATACAAATGCAGATTTTTTTTTGTTTGAGTATGTTCAATCCTTCGATATTTTGGTTGAATAATAGAACTGCCAGAAATTCGATTCTTGATATATAATAGACAAAACTTTTCTGTTTCCTATGTTCGTGACCACAGCTGCTTGTTATGGCTGATTTTTGATGAGCATTTGTGCTGAAAATTAGTGGATTAAGATGGTCGTTGCGATGTTGGCAGAAAAACAGACAATATAGTTTGGTAATTGTATATATATTTTTTACGTTTGCAAGGGAATTTATTCAAGTATATTTTAATTTGAAAATGAATATGTTTATGAAGAATTCAATGGTTTTAGCATTATTCATGCTATCGATATTTTTGACCCCGGTTATAGGTAAAGAGATAACAACTATATCTGTAGATGCAGAAGATCAGAAAGAGTTGCTACTTTCAGAAATAGCACAAGAGATTAAGGTAGTCAATGTAGGAATAGACAATATTAATGAACTTGGTATAAACAGAGTTTATGCATGGAATGATGATTTGCTGATAATAGAAGAAAGGCAGAATAAGGGTCTGTTCCTATATGATACAAAAACTCTCAAAACACAATCTATAGGTGAAGATATAATCAATAGAGATGAATATTTGAGAAAGAGAGGTCGCTTTCTTTCTAAGTGTTACTTAAGTTTTGATAAGAAAGAATTGTGCGTAAATGTTTTAAACGGCAATGATTATATCTACAACCGAAAAGGTGAATATGTAGAAGATATTACCGGAAAGGTCTATAATAAAGAGGCTCTAATGTTTATACCATATTATCCTATGGGTTCTAAAGGATTAGTTGCATTAGAGTTGATTAAAAGCGGAATAACCCGCCAAAGAGAAGGTGTTAACGCTCCCTATTTTGATTTATTTAATCAATCACTTGTTACAGTTAATAAAAAAGGAACTTTATCAAGGTACACCCTGCCTGCATCTTATTATTATGATCATGAATTCAGTTTTCAAGACATATCATCAGTAGGTAATAAAGTATTTATGCATTTCTCATCTATAGACACCATCTATTCTATAAACAAAAATAGCGGCAAAGTAACAGCTTCATATACTTTTGATTTTGGTGCAAACGCAATGCCTTCACTTGGTGGGAAATTATATTCTGAGACAATGGATTATATCAGAAAGCATTCAGAATATGCTGGTTACCCCACAAAGGTCATGGTTGGAAAACAATACATATATTTTGAATATTACAATGGTAATAGTACAGAAACAGGTTACTATAACAAGAAAACCGGAATTGTACAAAATGGTGTTCTGACAAACGATTTGTTTGAAGGAAGAGATATAAAACTTGTAGGTTCCGATGACCATCATTTCATATTTGCCTGTGTGGTACCACCAAAGAAAGAATATTCTAATAGTCTTCTAAATGCGTTAAGAGAGCAGGGCCTTAATGTTATGGTAGAAGGTAAGCAGAAAGATGATAGACAAGAGTTTACAGTTTCTGATAAAGCAGCAGGTTATATGTCAGAATCAGATTTAGCCACTTTAAGTAATGCTCAGGAAAAAGACGTTATATTATTATTCGTTAAAGTGGAGTAGGAATTAGCCTTAGCGTTCCTGGATTAGAGTTGTTTATGTAATTGAACAAACCCATCAAGGTATCATACTTACTAAAAATAACTATCCAACTTTGTATTTTGTATTGATTATTAGTATATTTGCGAATCAGACAGTAAGAATAACTTAAAGACCTATTACAATATGAGAAAAAAAAATTTAAAAACAATCAGTCTGCTATTAGCAGTTATTTCAGTATGTTCTTTCTCATCCTGTAACAATGAAGATGATGGTGGTCAGACTCCTTCAACCATCAGTGTTAATGTAGCACAGAACGTAGCATCCACCACTGCTACTCTCAGTGCTGTAATAAATCTCTCCACCAATGAACTCTACAAGAGTGACTTTGGTTTTCTTTATGTATCGGAAGCTGAACTGCCATCTGATATGAGTGCAGATTTACTGTTCTCTGATTTTGCCTCAAATGGCATCCTTACTGCCGGCACAAAGAAACCTGTTGTCAACATAGAGCAGGGAGGTATTATAAGACAAAGAATAGAAGGTCTGTCTGAACAGAGTAAATATTACTATTCAGCCTACGTAATAACCCCGAATGGTAAATGTCACGTAAGCAGTTCACTTTCCTTTACCACAGAACAATATTTTCCTGTAGTTAATAGCGGTGAAGCAAAAAGCATAAATTTCTATTCAGCAGTACTCTCCGGTAGTGTAGAGATGTCTGATGCAGATTTGTCATCATCTACCTATGGTATAATAGTATCTAAGACCTCCGGTAAAGGTTATCCCGGTGAAAAAAATGTAGTATGTAAAAACAATAACACCAATTTCTCATTAAAGATAAATGGTTTGAGTATTGGTACTACATATTATTACCGTACCTATTCCACTGCAGATGGTAAAAGATATGTTTATGGTGAAGAGAAGAGTTTTACCACCAAATCAACGGACGATATGATAGTGGATTTAGGTTTAAGTGTAAAATGGGCCAGCTGTAATCTTGGAGCAGATATACCAGATGAATTTGGTGATTATTATCAGTGGGGATGCGTAGAACCCAATCTAACAGGTGATAAATTTGAATATCCCTACTATGAAAAATTTACCAATAGTTATGTTGATATAGGAGAAAATAAAAATATCTGTGGTACCGAATATGATGCCGCAACCTTATTGTTAGGTGAAGGTTGGCGCTTACCCACCAAGGATGAATTACAGGAATTGTTAGATAAATGTATCATAGAGACATATCATCACCCTGAAAATAAGATGCGTGGTTTTGTTGTTAAGTCAGAAAATGGGAACAGCATCTACCTACCTTCCGCAGGTTGTATATCATCCGGTCATAGCTCAGCATATGTAGAGAATAGTATGTCTATGGTTATTTTACAGTTGGAAATACCATCCGGTACAGGTGATAAGGAAAATCTTGAATTCTTTAATTATCTGTTACTTCATATTTTTGATGGAACAAAAAAACAAGAAGTGTCATTAGGTGTTAAACATAT
>JAFYMP010000009.1 GCA_017556585.1 Bacteroidaceae bacterium | reverse complement strand
TTTTACAACTGCAAAATAATGAAATAAGTATAAATGAAATATAAAACAACCTCTTCATAAACTATTAGGGTTTCATTATAAGCAATATATAATCTATATTGCAACATTTTTCATAATTATTTACTTCATTTTGGTATTAATACAATTCAAATTCACCTAACCACCAACAATCATACGCATATATATATAGGTAGTACGAACCGCTTGGAAGTGTTGACAAATCTACCTGAACAGATGATGATGCGGGATAAGTTTGGTCAAAAACAACAGAGCCATATGAATCAACGATTATCATACTACAATTTGTAGGATAACACATCTGTATTTGCAAGATGTCATTTACCAAGTTATAAGATAATGGAATATCCAGACTTCTCTGATTCTTGTTATTTTTATCATCGCCATCTGATTCTATTGGAATAAGTGGTTTGTTCTCTGAAAATACATGTAATGGTGTCAAGGTAACAAGCGCCATCAACAATAACCTAATTCTAATTCTATTTTTCATCTTCATATAATTTAATTTGATTAGTAAAGATTTTCGCACAAAGATATATTAGTTATTCTGAATTAGGTTCGATTTGAATTGGACAAATATTGGACAAATTAAGCAGATTGAGTAGAGCAGGTTAATAAGAGGTTAAAAAAATACCGATGAAATGGAGTATTTTGAAAAAAAGAGGATGATAGACATAGTGCCTATCACCCTCCTATAAATAGATTGAATATTAATTGCTATTATGCTTTTGCTTTAGCCTCAATAGCCTTGTTGATTTCGTCCATTCTTTCGTCAGAAAGTTCGTATTTGCTGATAATCCACATAGCCAATACCAAAAGGATTGCTGGGATTACGCATACCAACCAAAGGATACCCTGCAGAGCTGAAGCAGGCTGAGCTGCCATTTCTGCATCAAAGCTTGTCCAAGCGAGTACCAAACCAGGAACAACACCACCAAGAGCCATACCGGCCTTGAAGAAGATACCTGTCAAGGCATTTACAATACCTGAGATTCTTCTACCTGTAGTAAATTCACCGTATGCAATTACTTCAGGAACAAGAGCCCACATATAACCTGTAGCTACAATAACACCTGTTGATTTTACAAACTGTGCCAGATAAACAATCCACATTTGTGATCTGAGTGCTGGAACTACAGATACAACATACAAAAGTGCCATACCAAAGATTGCTGTTGACAGGAAGATGTAGAACATTCCTTTTTTACCAACTGCCTTCTTGATTGCAGGAACCAGAGGCATAAAGATAAATGCAGGAATTGAACCAAGACCCATGAACAATGACATCTGTTCTGCTGTTGAACCAATATTGTACTGCATATAGTATGAACCTGCTGCATTACCTACTGACATCATAGCAAATGCTGTGATGAAGAAGAATGCCAATATACGCAATGGTTTGTTACGACCAAATTCGGTCCAGAGGTCAGAAACTTTAACGTTTTCTGTCTCTTTCTGGTCCATAACCACTCTTTCCTTAGTCTGTGAATAACAGAAGATAAGGAAGAACAGACCTACCAATGAATATACCAACATAGTAAGGAACCAAGCACGACCATCGTTAGGCATGGCCTGTTCACCTACCAATTCACTACCTTTTGCAAAGTACTTAACCAAGATAGGAATACCCATAGATACAGCAAGACCACCAAGGTTTGCCATAAACATACGAGTTGATGTTAGTACGGTAATTTCATGAGTGTCACGTGTTAGTGATGCATTCAGAGCACCGTATGGAACATTTACCAGAGTGTAACACATTGACATACCTACGTAAGTGATGTAAGCATAAAGCAATGAGCCTGAGAAACCGTTCCAGAAGCAGAGAATAGCAAAACCTGTAAGAGGAATACCACCAAGTACCAGATATGAACGGTACTTACCCATCTTTGGATTTTTCTTATCAACAAAAGCACCTACAATAGGGTCCCAAATAACGTCAATAATACGTACAATAAGGAACATTGTTGCTGCAACACCCGGTTTAATACCAAATACATTGGTATAGAAGAAGAGCAGCCACATACTGATGGTCTGGTAGATAAGGTTCTGAGCCATATCACCTGCACCGAAACCTATGCGCTGCACCCAATTGAGTTTATAAAAACCCGCATTTTCGTTGTTTGACATAACTTTATAAATTGATTAAATAATTAGTATATAATCTTCTTTAATTTTGCAAAAATACAATAATAATTGAACCTTTCAGTCATTATTTGCATTTTTACGTTCTATCATCTATTAAAAAGAGTATATCTATAGCTCGTTCTCCTTAATTAATTGCAAAGCACGTTGCAATATATCATCCAGTTCCGATATGCCTCTGTAATACTCATTCATACTCCAGATATTTCTGGCAATCAACGATTTAAGCTGAATTTTAAAGATAGGCAGCACTTCATTCCATTGTTTTTCATCAAAATCTATGTTAGCTGTCTGTGCTTTATCTTGTAGCAATTTCAATATATCATCGTCTATGATAAACTTTTCGTTGAAAGATTCGTATGTCTTATATTTGCGTTCCAACTGTTTGCGATGTTTTTCTACGTATGCAAGCGATGTTTGCAACACGCAACCTTTTGCAGTTACTTCTCTATAGTATCTGTTGGTACGGGTAGTGTCGAGCGGTACAAACACATCGGGCATTATACCACCACCTCCATAGACTGTTCTGCCCTTGATTTTTGTTCTGTATTTGAGTGAATCAGGCAGATGTATGCTATCTGCATTTGTCAGTTCGCCACCTTCAAGACGCTTTATAATATCTGCACCGTAATCTATATTGTCGCCGTAAGGTTTCTGTATGCAACGACCTACAGGAGTGAAATACTGCGCTATGGTAAGTCTTATCATAGAGCCGTCATGGAACTCTATAGGTCTCTGTACCAATCCCTTACCAAAAGAACGACGACCTACTATTGTTCCCCTGTCCCAATCCTGAACAGCTCCCGATACAATTTCCGAAGCCGATGCAGAATATTCATCAATCAGTATCACTAATTTTCCATGCTTGAACATTCCGTTTCCTACTGCTTTGTAGCCACTGCGTGGTGAACGACGTCCTTCGGTATATACTATCAACTGGTCACGTTCCAGGAATTCATTTGCAAGTTCTACCGCAGCATGCAGATAACCGCCACCATTACCCTGCAAATCCAATATCAGAGATTTTGCACCTGCTGACTGCAGTTCTTTCATCTTTTCTTGAAATTCCTGCAGTGTGGTAAGCCCAAAACTTGACACTTTAATGTAACCAACTCCATCGGCTGCCATATATGCAGCATCTACTGTATTCACCGGAATTTTATCGCGTATAACATTAAAATGGACAAGTTCATCCAGTCCCTGACGCTTTATTCCTATTTTAACCTCTGTTCCTTTAGGTCCGCGCAAACGTTTCATTATGTTCTCTTGTGACATCTTGACGCCTGCTATAGTGGTATCGTTTACGGTAATTATTCTGTCGCCTGCCAATATACCCACCTTTTCCGATGGTCCGTTAGGCAATGGCTGAACTACGAACAGAGTATCTTCTATCATATTGAATTGAATACCTATGCCATCGAAATTGCCTTGTAACGACTCGTTAGATTTTTCCACTTCGTCTGCTGTAAGATATGTGGAGTGCGGATCCAATTCTTCCAACATTCCGCGGATAGCCGCTTCTACAAGCACACCATCTTCCACCTTATCTACATATAGGTTTTCTATTGCGCTTTCAGCTATTAGCAGTTTCTGTAGTTGCGAATCTATGGACTGTTGTGCTTTAACTTGCAGCAACGAACAGATTAACAGCGAAATGACGAACAAAAATTTCTTCATACCATCAGATGTTAAATGTATCTATAACCAAACCATCTATAGGACGGCCAAAATTTATCATCTCTCTTATCAGGCTACTACTTATATGTTGTACTTTAGGCGATGAGCATAGAAATACGGTTTCCACATTCTCCAAACAGGCATTCACATCGGCCATATTGCGTTCATATTCGTAATCGGCAACAGAACGAACACCACGCAGAATGGCATCGGCTCCTTGTGAACGTACTGCATCTGATGTAAAACTGTCGTAACCTATGACCTTTACTTTTGGGTTAGCTTTGTAGTACTCTTTGATGGCAGAGAGTCTTTCATCTACATCGAACATAGTCTTTTTGTTTTCGTTTATACCAACAGCTATCACCAATTCGTCGGCAAAACGCAATGCACGCTCTACAATATCTGCGTGACCTATTGTAAATGGGTCGAAAGTGCCCGGGAACAGTAGTTTCATTTGTGTATAGTTAAAATTTTTCTCCTTCGTCTTCTTCTATCAAATCTTGCTCTACTATCAGGTTGTCTATGATAAAATTCTGCCTTTCCATCGTATTTTTTCCCATATAAAATGATAGTAGATTTTCCACATCGTCGGTTTTTTGCAGTGTAACACGTTCCAAACGCATATCGGCACCTATGAAGTTTTTGAATTCATCGGGCGATATTTCACCAAGACCTTTGAATCGGGTAATTTCCGGATTAGGACTTAGTTTCTCTATTGCTTCCAATCGTTCTTCGTTGTTATAGCAGTATATAGTTTCAAATTCACCTTTGCGGGTAACAACACCTTCAACATTATCTAATCCTTTTTTACCTCTGCGCTTATTCCTTACACGGAAAAGAGGTGTCTGCAGTATATAAACGTGTCCTTTTTTAATAAGTTCAGGGAAGAACTGCAGGAAGAAGGTTATCATAAGCAGACGTATATGCATTCCATCTACGTCGGCATCTGTTGCAACAATTATTTTGTTGTAACGGAGTCCTTCCAGTCCGTCTTCTATATTCAGCGCTGCCTGCAAAAGGTTGAACTCTTCGTTTTCATATACCACCTTTTTGGTTAGTCCAAAACAGTTCAGCGGTTTGCCTCTTAGACTAAATACTGCCTGTGTATTGACATCGCGGCTCTTTGTTATTGAACCGCTTGCAGAATCGCCCTCGGTAATAAAGATGCAACTCTCTTCCTGTTGCGTACCACGTACATCGTTCAGGTGCACTCTGCAATCTGCCAGTTTCTTATTATGCAGATTTGCCTTTTTAGCACGTTCACGAGCCAGTTTTGTTACACCGGCTATGGCTTTACGCTCTTTTTCCGATTCCTGAATTTTTTGCAGTAGTACATCGGTTATTTGGCTGTTCTTATGCAGATAATCATCTACCTCTTTTTTAATGAAATCGCCTATAAACTTGTTCAAAGACATTCCACCGTTAGGGCTGGTGGTGGTTGAACCCAATTTGATTTTGGTTTGGCTTTCAAACACCGGTTCTTCCACATTTACCGCTATGGCAGCCACAATACCGTTTCTAATATCGCAGGCTTCCTGGTTCTTGTTATAGAACTCTTTGATAGTCTTTGCTATGTGTTCTTTGAATGCACTCTGATGAGTACCGCCTTGTGATGTATATTGTCCGTTTACAAAGGAATAATACTCTTCACCATACTGATTAGCATGAGTAAAGGCTATCTCTATATCATCGGCCTTTAGATGTATTATAGGATATAGGCTCTCTGAACTCATGCGTTCTACAAGCAGATCTTCCAAACCGTTTCTGGAGACTATGCGCTGTCCGTTATACATTATGGTAAGACCGGTATTCAGATAAGCATAGTTTCTGAGCATTGTCTCTATAATGGCAGCACGGAACGAATAGTTTACAAAGAGTGCTTTGTCCGGTATAAAGTATATCATTGTGCCATTTTCATCGGCCGATGGTTCTGTAGTATCTTCTAACAGGTTGCCTTTTTCAAATTTGAGTGTTCGCACTTGACCATCTCTGTAACTGCTTACCATAAAAGCAGAACTCAAAGCATTCACAGCCTTCAAACCTACGCCATTAAGACCTACGCTCTTTTTGAATGCCTTGCTGTCAAATTTACCACCTGTATTCAAAACGCTTACTGCTTCCACCAGTTTACCCTGGGGTATTCCGCGTCCATAGTCACGTATTCTTACTGCAGAATTCTCCTCTAAATCTATCTCAATGCGTTTACCGGCACTCATTCTGAATTCATCGACACTATTGTCGATAATCTCTTTCATTAAGACATATATACCATCGTCAGGCTGTGAACCATCGCCCAACTTACCTATATACATACCCGGACGATTGCGAATATGATCCATATCGCTCATGTGACGGATATTATCTTCATCGTAACGAACCTGTTCCGGTTGAACTACACTATCTAAATTTTCATCAAACAATGCCTCTTCTGCCATATTATATATCTTTTCTAAAAGCTTTTCTACGTTTATGTATATGTGCACCCTCAAAATAGTTCCAATGAGCTTGCATCTTGCTATTGTTATCCAGTTCAGGATTGCTCTCTGCTACTTTAAATCCCATCTCTTTGGCTATAGGAATAAGTCTGTTGAACATTACCGAATTGAGACCTTTATTCTGATATTCCGGTTTGATAGCCAAAAACATTAAATCCACTATGCTATCGTGTTTCCACCAAAGGGCTTTTGCCAAATGCCACCAACCAAACGGGAACATATAACCTTTCGATTTTTGCAACGCTCTGGATAGTGATGCCATTATGAGACCGGCAGCTATAGGCTCTTCGTTTTCATCCAAAATAATAACTACCAATCTTTTATCTATAAGTTTAAGATAACGCTTCACGTAATCTGCTATCTGTTTATCGGAGAATGCAGAATATCCATATAGAGGTGCGTATGCTTCGTTCACAAGTTCAAATAGTTTTGTAGCATATCTCTTGGCTTCATCGGATTTGCTTTTACCAAACTCTGCTATGTGCAGATTGTATCTTTTTAGTACGACATCTGCCAGTCTGCTCATCTTTTCCGGTATAACATCGAACGGAATCTGCCATTCTACCCAATTTGCAGATGTTTCATATCCCAATGCCTCCAGATGTTCAGCATAATAGGGATGATTGTAGTTGGTTGCCATAGTACCCAATTGGTCAAAACCATCGGTAAGCATACCTTCGGGATCAAAATCGGTAAACCCTAACGGTCCTTCTATTTCTGCCATTCCCTTAGCCTTACCCCAGTTCTCCACAGCCTCCAGCAGAGCTTTTGATACTTCTTTATTGTCTATGTAATCTATCCAGCCAAACCTTACCACCTTTCTGTTCCACACCTGGTTTGCCTTTCGGTTTATTATTCCGGCCACTCTGCCCACTATCTTATTACCCATGTAGGCATTAAAGAGAATAAGATCACAGAATTCCAGAGCTGCGTTTCCCTTTGGAGTGAAGTTATTTACCATATCACTATACAGTTCGGGGACAGCATAACTGTTGCCCTTGTACAGAGTATAGTTGAACCTGATAAATTTATCAAGTTCCCTACGGTCTTTAACTTCTACTATGGAAACAGACATATTCATTATTAGATGCTCTTTTTAAAGGTAGCTCTGCGCTTGTGTATTTCAGGTTTATAGAATTCCCACATAGACTGTACCTTGGTATTGGTAACAAGTTCCGGATTGGTTTCACCATATTCAAAACCCATAGCCTTGTAGTTTGGCACAAGTTCTTCCATAAGCAGAGCGTTAATTCCCTTATTTTGAAGCTCCGGTTTTACAGCGACCATCATAAGATCAAGTACCTTAGGACGTTTTATAAATAGGGCTTTCAGCAGATGCCACCATCCAAATGGGAACATCATACCGTGACCTTTCTGCAATGCTTCTGAAAGCGATGGCATAGAGATACCCACAGCTACCAGATTATCATCTGAATCTACCACCATTGATATCATTCTGCGGTCCAAAATAGGTACATACATATCTATGTATAGTTCTATCTGTTCGGGAGATAGTTCCGAATAGCCATACAGACAGGCGTAAGCTTCATTCAGCAAATTAAAAATCTGCTTACCGTATTTGTTCGCCAATTCTCTTACAGATTTGCAGTGCGCTGTACGCAAACCATATCTCTGTTTTACCAGTGCGGCCACGCGAGTATGTTTTTCCGGAACTTCATCTGGCACAGTAAGTTTCATTTCTATCCATTTTGCCGATTCTTCCAGTCCGTGTTTACGCATGTGCTCCGGATAGTAAGCATAGTTGTATATGGTAACAAGTGTTCCCAATTGATCAAAGCCATCGGTAAGCATACCTTCCGGGTCAAAGTCTGTAAATCCAAAAGGTCCCTCTATCTCTTCCATTCCACGCTCTTTACCCCACTCTGCGACAGTATCTAAAAGCGCTTTTGAAACCTCTAAATCATCTATAAAATCTATCCAACCAAAGCGTACAGTCTTTGTACCCCATATTTTATTTGCTTTGTGATTGATAATGGCAGCTACTCTACCTACAAGTTCATCATCTTTATAAGCCAAAAAATATTGCGCTTCACAAAAACTGAATGCTGCATTTTTCTTGGGGCTTAAGGTATCGAATGTATCGAAATACAGTTCCGGAACTGCGTATGGATTTCCTCTGTATAGTTTATCATTGAACCTTATAAAACGTTTTAATTCACGTTTTGAACATGCGTCAATCGCTAAAACTTTTACTGCCATTTGAATGAATAGTTAAAATTTTAGCGAAGATATGAAAAAAAATCAAGAAATATCTCTCAAAAAAGAGATAATATGCACGGCCATCAATCGTTGGAAATCAAATCCTCGGATGGGATTAGTTTCCGTATTGCTTTTATATGGCCAAAGAAGCGGAAAGCAATAACTCTGAAAACTGTATATATAGGTATTGCCACTATCATTGCCAACGGACCGCCCACATATCCCACTATCAGCATCACAAAAAAGACTTCAAGCGGTTTTGCTTTAATGCTTGTGGAGTATATCAATGGCTGATACAGATAGTTGTCTATAAACTGAGTAAAGCAGAATATTGCTATCAGAACAGCTGTAAAGAACCAGAAGCTTACATCCAGTCCCACCGGAACTACACTGGTATATTTTAGAACCAAACCGAATATGGTTCCCAATGCGCCACCTAACAACGGGCCTATATAAGGAATAATATTGAAAATTCCGGTCAAAAACGCTATTCCTATAGACGAGTGGAAACCTAATCTGGCTATAAAGAACAATCCCAGAAAGTTTACCAATGTTACTCCCATTACCTGCACCAGCACACCCACAAAATACCTTGAAAGCAGATATTCAATATCAGAAATCGCCTTTTCAACGGTATTTTCATGCTTATCGGGAACAATAGCACAGAGTATTTTGGTAAACAACGAATCGTCCTTTATAAAGAAGAAACTAATGAATACCACAGAAAATATTCCTACACCAAAACTGGTAATAAACGATGCTGCCGAACCAATTATAGACGATATACGAGATGTATCAAACAACTTTTGCAGTTCCTGAATTATGGCAACTTCTATACGGAAATTGGGACCTAATGAAGAGAAGCTATCTCTTAAAAAGGCATTAAAATCTGCTAACGGAACAGCAATACTTTTAGCGGAGCTTTCTATGTTGGTTACCGATATGTTTTTAACTATACCGCTCACTATAGGAACTACCAGAAAGATTATTGCCAGCAGAAGTCCTATTACAATGATCAAAGCCAACGCTGCCGACATCCATCCCGGTATATATCTACCTTTTATATGTATCTTCTTTAGCAGTTTCACTATAGGATTAGCTATTAGTGATACTACTACCGCTACCAATATATATGCTATAATATCTCTGAAAAACCAGCATAAAAAGCCCACTAATGATACTGCAGCCGCAATCATTATGCATCTGGCCAGTCTATCTACATCTCTTCTACTCTGTTCCATACGCTTAAACTACTTAATATTAGTCTTCAGCGCGAAATTACAAAATAATTGAGAACCACAAAATTTAATCGCGATACTCCAGTATATCTCCGGGCTGACAATCAAGAGCCTTACATATTGCATCCAGAGTGGAAAAACGAATAGCACGCGCTTTACCGGTCTTTAATATTGAAAGATTAGCTGCCGTAATACCTACTTTTTCAGCCAGTTCGCCAGAACTCATCTTACGTTTAGCTAACATCACATCTACATTCACTATTATTGACATAACATTCTTTTGTTTTGTTAATACCTGATTATCAAACTGTCAAACGGTTTTCTTCACTTAGCAGTACCCCGGTTGAATAGATTAAAGCCACTACTGCTATTAAAAGAGGTGGAAAAATAGACCCAAGTGATAATGTAAACGATGTATCCTTAAATAGCATATCAGCATTATTACCTAAAAAGTCATTTAAAAAGCTAAATGGAACTAACCACCACAATATTTTTGTGTTGCTACGCGAAAAGAATTCACCGCTCTTAATCAGCCTTACTGTATTCCACATAAATGCTATCAATAAAATATTTGTTGTCAGCCCCGATACAACAAGTACCAGCAACATTAAAATCTTCCATACCAGAAATTCACCATCCCAATCAATAGTGGGTACAGTTCCGCAACCTACACTAAAAAGACCAATAGTATTTCCAGTTGCAATTAGCGTTGCCACTATACTTAATACGCCAAAAAGAATCACAATAACTGTTAGTACAGTCATACGTTTTGATAAGTCTTGTTTCATAATTCAATAATTTTTTATCGTTTAACGATACAAAAGTATAGCTCTTTTATCGAAAAACAATAAATCTCACCCGCTTTTTAAGTTTCTTTAACAACTAACGAGATTTGTCTCGAAGAGACCCATCGACTTCGTGTTTGCTGTCGGCGAAGCCGGTGCAAACGTAAAACGAAGGAGATAACCGTAGGTGAAAGTCCTAGTACAAAAAAAGAGAACCGCGTTAGCGATTCTCTTGTGGGCCATCTAGGACTTGAGATTTGTCGGCTCAGTAGAAATTTACTGTGGGTAAGCAAATAAATTTGCAATTCTGAATAGAAAGAATTTCTTATCAGCAACACCTCTTAAATTAGCTCTAAAAAGTTTGATTTTAGCATTAAAGCAC
>JAFYMP010000008.1 GCA_017556585.1 Bacteroidaceae bacterium | reverse complement strand
TCATTTATTTTGAGCTAATGCTTTGCGTTTTCTCCTTCTTTCCAAAAATGCATTTAAAGATTCTGGAGTAGTTTTCCATCGTTCGTGCATCCAAACCCATTGTGTAGGATATTTTCGCAATAAATCTTCTGTAACTTTGTTATATTGCGTTGTGTTGTAAATCATTGTTTCTGTAATATCTTCAAATTGTCTGAACGGAATTTCCGGCAATATTTGGAATGTATAAGTATCATCTTCGTTATTTCTGATAGTATTCATCGGTACTACTGCAGCACCTGTATCCATTGCCAAACGGGCAAGTCCTATTGGTGTGTAAGCATCGCGTCCAAAGAAAGGAACAAATTCACCACGAATATTCTTACTATCCTGATCTATCATTATTATCAAACACTTTCCATTGCGTAATTCATCTGACAGAATATCATAGCACTTATTGCGGGTAATATTTTTCATGCCACGGGTTTCACGCATCTCTATCATCATCTTGTTTAATGCAGGGTTCTTAATTTGACTGCTTACCCCTAACGATGGATATCCCAACAACGGTGGCAGAATAGCTGAAAATTCCCAACCGGGAGTATGAGATATCATACAGAGTACACCCCTTCCCTTTTTATATGCATTGTCCAGATTCTCTATTCCTTCCACTTTGAAATATTTACTGAATTGTTTCCACTCTCTTTTTCTATTCATAAGAGCATAATCGGTAAGTGTCTTTGCCAGATTTACAAAAACCTCCTTGCCCATTGTATAATATTTTCCGGGTTGATCTTCCGGTCCGAAAGCAATAGTGTAGTGCTTTATAATTCTTTGTCTTACGCTTTTTCCCAGTTTGTATGCTAAAGAAGCTAAAACGCCATGCCACCACAGAACCAATTTTCTGGGCATAACAGGATAAATAACAAACATTACCTTTGCAAGGAAATACAGTATTGCATCTCTCACCGGTCTATAAACGTGTACTCTGAATTTAGAAGCCATAGTATAAGGTATTATTGAAATATTCTTAATTCAAAACAGCCTGTCACAGCCATCTTGTCATCTTTAACAATAAGCGCACCAAGTATATCCGAACGATCCGATATATAATCTATTACGGACTCTATATCGGCTGTGGTTTTTACTCTGTTAGCCATAGCTGTAGCATAACTGTCTGCCAATAGTACATCTTTACATACTATCATCACAGCATCTGCCTTACCAAAACTTAACGATGGCCCTACTGTTCCGCTCGATGTACAAACCCCTACAGGCGAAACTGATGCAGGAATGTGTAACCCCACCCTGTTTGATAGTGGTGATTGTCCTGCAAAAACAGCAATATCTATATCTTCCTTAATATCAATGTAAATATCGCCACCATTTTCAACCATTATCTCTCTGTAAGGAAATTTCTTTTTCAGTTCTAACGCTGTATATTTGGCAACCGCACCGGCAACCGCACTCATTGGACCTATTTCTGAACGTTTGCATACAGCAGACATATCGTGAAAGATCTGCGGTGCAGGAGTCTGTGGAAGATATGGTACCAGTGATGTTTTATATTCCGGATCCAGCAACAGATATGAATCCATCAGATTGCGTAGTTTTATGATAATAGAGAGTGCTTCATCTTGCATAAAAGGGGAATAGGAGTCCTTATCGACCCCTATCCACAAATCTGTCTCCTTATATTTGACAGAGAACGAACGTCGGCCGTCTGAACTGAAACGGTCTCTGTATGTACGTTCTTTGTACTCCATTTATGCAAATTCTATTTCAAAAAGTCCTAATGGACAAGAACCCAGGCAGAGTTTACAAACCACACACTTATCGGGATCAAATTTCAATTTCCAATCAGGAGCCTGTATAGACAATGCACCTGCCAAACAAGACGATGTACAAGCACCACAATCTATACACAGTTCACTATTGTGACGTATCTTACTGCCTACAGAGCTAACCTCTACTCCACTCTGCTCCATATATGCAATGGCACGGTCTATTTTGTCGGCGTCAGCATCAAGTTCTACAACTAATTTGCCCCCACGGCTCAACTCCATATCGGCCTTTAGGATATTTACCTTTATATCGAATTCCTTAACCAGTTCGTATGTCAATGAACGGCCGGCAGATTCACCGGGGAATGTAATTACCACTTTCTTTACCATACTGATGTTTTTTTTGAGATTAGAATATTTTTTCTTCCAAACTATTCAGACTTCTACCTGTAGGCATTGGGCGTACCGGAGCAGTAAGCTCAAACTGTCCTGCCTCTATCCATTGCTTAAGTATTTCAGCAATTTCACGAGCGCGAGCCAAACTTGCCATAGGTGCTGTATGAATCTTCTTACCTCCTATCTCTATTTCACCACTCTGCAGCTGTTCGTATGTAACAGTTCCCAGATGATCGTAATTATGTCCGTAGTCCTGAACATTGGTCATAATCTGGCTGTTTCTAATTGAAACACGGGCAGCCAGATCTTCGTCAAGCAACGGAATAGGAATACCTATACCCACAAACATTGACACGCCATATTTCTTATAGTATGCAGCACGCAGATAACGTGTATTCATTTCACGCATTTCGCCTGCTACTGCTATAGTTCTGGTATTGCCTATAGGAACACCAAACTCATTGACCGGTTTTGATGTATTAAACTGAGTACCGTTCCAGGTTACATAGCCTTGTGTACCACATAGGAATATTCTGGTTCCCAACCCTATAGTTCTGCATTCAGGATCGTTCAATAGTGGCGACAGTTCACCAGAAGTACTATAGGAAGCAT
>JAFYMP010000103.1 GCA_017556585.1 Bacteroidaceae bacterium | reverse complement strand
TTATTTGGTTTTAGTACAATCTGCAAAATTGCAAAATCAATTCAAATCGACACGCGTTTTCTTTATATGTATCTAATTATATATAAATAAGTTACAAATTAATTTTAAAAAATCTTTTGGACACTAGTGAAATTCTACAGGCAATTTAAAAATAACCAAACGAAAGTTACCCATTAGTAAGGTTATAACTATAAGCAAAAGACCTACTAATACCAATCCAAAATAACTTCTTTTATCCACTGTTATCTAATTAAAAATGTTTACCCTTGTAAATTTAGAACTGAAAGGTAAACATTATTCACATAATAGTAATGTTCCAAAGGCTAAAAATGTTTTAGCCCTTGGAACATCGTGTAAAAAACGGCTCTTATATAGTAGCTTTGAAAACTACTATTCTATAATTTCTCCAAATTCTATTTTATAATAGTCAACACCAAACGATCCTGTACCTACACTAACATTTATGTATGCATCATACTGGAACGTAAGCACATTGGTTTCGGTGTCAAATTCTCCAGTGAAATTGGCAAACTGGAAATTACCTGGTCCATAGTCTGTGCCAAAAATGTAGTTCAAAATTATCTCTGCACTTACATCACCAACAATCTGGGATGGAGCAGAAACCGAATAATCTTTTTTGTTAATATAAATGCAGTAATTACAGTTTACACCATAACTATACCAGTTATAGGTAAGTCTCAGACCAATGTAATCAGCAGCAGTAAAACCATCCTGAACTACACCTGCATTTATTATATCTTCTTCCGAAAGCAGAGTTACCAAAGCACCATACGCAGCTTCATATTCACTACCAACAGATTCTGTCATTCTAACAGTTTTACCGTCAAGAGATGTAAAGAAAGCCTCTAAAGGAGACTGAGCCTCTTCTTCAAACTCTATTTTGTAGTAGTCTGTACCAAAATTTGCATTACCTGCACTAACAGTGATACCTGCTAAATTCTGGAATGTAAGTGTGTTTGTCTGGGAGTCAAGCTCTCCTTCGAAATTCGCAAACTGGAATTTACCCGGGCCATAATTGCTACCCAATAAGGATGTTACTAAGTCTTCATCTATGTCAGCAACAAATTGTGCCGGAGCAAATACAGAATAATCATATCTATTTATGAAAATATAGTATTTGCAATCCAGCCCAAAACCATACCAATTGTATGTTAACTGTAAGCAAATGTAATCTTCAAAATTGAAATTTACCATTCCCATCTGTTCTATCTTTTCAGTAGGAATATCTTCTTTATTCATTACATTAACAAGTGCACCGTATGATGTTTCAGCTTGTGAGCCAAGTGATTCTGTTAACTTAACCGTTTTACCATCAAGAGCCAGATAAAATGCTTCGTCTAAAGGAACCAATTCTTCCCATTGGGCATATAGTGTGATGTCTTGAGTTATTTCAATTGAATCACCATCGTTATATGAAATACCATTTCCGTCTGATGCAGTGTTCCAACCTATGAATTTATAATTTTTGCGAACAATGATATCAATGTTATATGGTATTGCTACACTATGGCTGTTGTCATCGGACCATATAGTAATTGATGACATATCTCCTGAACCACCATTGGCATCAAAAGTGAGTGTCATTGTAGTAGGAATGTTTGTAGTGGCAGAGTAAACTGCACGCACAGAACCTGATATATAGCGTTGAATAGCGCCAATCCCAGAATTGTTATAGTTGCGTAACATATATGCTGCGATTGGGTAGCTTTCATAAAGGGTGCTTGACCAATAATCGGCTACCATGTTATCCGGAGTAACTGTTATGGGGAAAAATATACTATTGCCATTTATTCTGCTAAATGCTCTGTAACCCTCTACACCATTACGTGTTATATAGGACCAAGAACAATTATTTACCAGTTCTTCATATTCAGATAGTGTAGGCATACGCCAGCTACCACCCATATTATAGCGTGCTGCGTCATCACATTTGTCAAGGGTTGTCTTATTGTCCACTATTCCTTGGTCAGAGCTTGAACAATATTTGGTTATAATATTATTTGATAGAAACTTGTAATTTTCGTTGGTGTATGTCTCTTTTGGAGTTACTTCGCCCCAAGCAAAATAGTCGCCACCTTCTTCCGGACTGTTGGCGCCTACATTACAAGTTGCCCACATGACACTAAGTCCTAAATCTACATATTCATACCCATTATGGGAACCGCTTGGAGTATTGTATTCAGATTCGCTGATTATGCGTACGCTATCTACATTTGTTACAGGAATTAATATTCTTTCACCATCCTTTGTTGTAACATCCATATAGTATTGTGCCCATACAGATGCACTACCAAATAGCAGTGCTATGGTGAATACAAAGCGCATTAAAAAATTGGTTATCTGTTTCATAGTTTGGAAATTTTGCAGGTTAATGATTTGGTCTTGATAATATAGATACCTTCCGGCAGTTCTGTTATGCTGAACGAAACACTACCATTGGCATCAGTTTTGTAAGTGGATAGTACTTTACCATTAGTATCTATCAAAGATACCAGCTGTGATGCTTCTGCTCCCGAAATATAAACGGTGTAGTTGTCTAACTGCAGAATAGGAGATTTGGTTTCTGATTGTATTTCAGAAACAGCGGTCTCACTATCTGTGAATGTGATTTTTGAAACTGCCGATAAGGGATATTCAACAACAGCTTTGCTTGTTGTCAATACTAAATCGGTCTCTGTGTAGGTTATTACCGGCTTTTCTGAAAAACCATAACCAAATACCTTTCCATCTTTCTGGTGGATGGTTAAAGTGTTTTGTGCTGATACGGTTAGCGTAGATGCAGCAATCAGCAAGATTAAAGAACAAATAAACTTTCTCATAGGCTCATAGGCTTTAGGTGATAAAATTCTGATTATTGGTACAAAGGTGTATATTGTTTTCGATATTATCAAATATTAGAACAAAAAAACGTAAATTTGCAGTCGATTAAAAAAATAACCAAATGAAAAGATCTTTTTTATCATTCTGTTTGTTGGTGATGTCTGTAGCAATCTTTGCGCAGACTCCTACCAAAAATGACTTAATAGTAGTAGATTCAGTGAAGATGTCTTCAGAAGAGGTGCTCGCCTGGTTTGACTCTTTGGCAGTGGAATATGCAGAAGAATTGGATGTTCAGGATATTTCAGACAATCCTCTCTATTTTCGTCTGTTTATGCCTTTGGCTCTATATAATTCGGCAATAGACGATGCTATAGTTCCTGAACAGGCGGCAGCAGCTGTAACGGATGCAGAACTTCTTCCGGTAGAGAAAGTGGATTCTGTAGATGATGCGTTGATTCGACATATTAATCAGGCGCTGGTTAGAATGTATATGGAGCATCCGGAACTTGTGGAGATAACAGAAGAAGAACTGATGAGTGTTAAGGCTCCTAATGCAGTTACTCAAGATGCAGCTGTAGGTATAAAAAAAGAGGTAATAGCTACAGTAGATGTGAATAAAGATACTGCAGTTCCGGAATTGGTAACATTAAAGCCAAAATATTGGAAAGTATTTGGTAATTTCCAAGGTAAATATACTCAGAGTTATTTTTCTGATAACTGGTATAAGGGCGGTGATAATAACCACTCTGTATTAGGTCAGGTTACTGTTCAGGCAAACTATGCAAAGAACCATACAACTTTGGATAACAAACTTGAAATGAAACTTGGTTATGTGACTACAGAAGAGATGAAGGATGGCGAGAAGGTAAAATCCTTAAAAACCAACCAAGACCAGTTGCGTATTACTTCAAAGTATGGTTTGAGAGCTATAGAAAATTGGTACTATTCTGCTCAGTTACAAGGTAATACCCAGTTTATGCCGGTTAGAGATAATAATGATAATCTGAAATCCAAGTTCTTTGCTCCGGTGTATGGATCGTTGTCAATAGGTATGGATTACAAACCGAAATTCAAGAATAATGATTTGACTCTTTCAGTTCAGTTGTCACCATTGTCATACGATTGCAGATATGTAAGCGAAGTTGATCTGGCTACCAGATATGGTATAGAAAAGGGTAAGCAGTTTAAATATACAATAGGTTCCAGAGTAGATGCAAACCTTACCTGGAAATTCCTGAAAGACTTTAAACTGACTACCAAAGCTAACTATTTTACAGGTTTTGAACATGTTGAGGCTAATGTGGAAAATACATTGGATTATCAGCTGAGTAAATACTTCTCAATTCAGTTCTTTATGCATTGGCGCTTTGACGATAGCGTAAAACGTGACGCCGATTTAGGATATAGCCAGCTTAAAGAGTTCCTGACTTTGAACTTTAACTATTCTTGGTAACATTTAATAGACTATATAATGACCGTAACATTGCTTTTGCATTGTCCCGATAAACCGGGCATAATAGCAGATATAACAAACTTTATAACAGAGAACAGAGGAAATGTTGTCTATTTGGCACAGTTTGTGGATAGGGTAGAAAATGTGTTCTTTATGCGAATAGAGTGGGAGATAGATGGCTTCCTTATTCCTAAAGATAAAATTGCCGATTATTTCCGCACTTTGTATGCTTCTAAATACGATATGGATTTCAGTCTCTATTTCAGCGATAAGAAACCACGTATGGCGATATTTGTATCAAAAATGTCGCATTGCCTATTCGATTTGCTTTCCAGGTATAGCGCAGGTGAATGGAATGTAGAGGTGCCTCTTATAGTAAGTAATCATCCTGACATGAAGCATGTGGCAGAGATGTTTGGAATACCTTATTATATATATCCTATCACTAAAGAGAATAGATTGGAACAGGAGACTGCTATGATGCAGCTTTTGGAAGAACAAAATATTGATTTTGTGGTGTTGGCAAGATATATGCAGATAATTGGTGATAGAATGATTGCCAAATATCCAAACAGAATAATAAATATACATCACTCATTCTTGCCTGCGTTTGTTGGAGCAAAACCCTATCAGGCTGCATTTGAAAGAGGCGTAAAAATTATTGGCGCTACCAGTCACTATGTTACAGCCGAACTGGATGCAGGTCCTATTATTTGCCAGGATGTGGTTAATATTTCACATAAGGATATGCCGGCTGTTTTGGTGAACAAAGGAAAGGATTTAGAGAAGATTGTACTTTCTCATGCTGTTCAGAAACATATAGAGCATAAGATTCTGGTCTATAAGAATAAAACAGTAGTGTTTGATTGATAGAAATACTTAAGAATGAAAAAAGCAATTTTTGGTTTCTTGAACCTTAAATTGCTTTTTTTAGTATCTTCGTGCTTGTAATTCTAAATGATAATGTAATGAGAAGGATGTTTTATTGTGCGGTAATGTCGTTGTTTTTCTGTTTGACATCTTGTACAGATGGAAAAATGCATATACGCAGTGTGAATTCGTTCAACAATGATTGGAAATTTTATCTTGGTGATATGGATAATGGTGCGCAGGAATCATTGGACGACACAAATTGGCGAACTCTGAATCTGCCTCATGATTGGGCTGTTGAGGGCGATTTTTCTCCCAATAATCCATCAGGAACAGGTGGCGGAGCTTTACCGGGCGGTGTGGGCTGGTACAGAAAAACTTTTGTAGCAGATGAATCTTATCAGGGTAAAAAGGTTTATATAGATTTTGACGGGGTCTATATGAATTCCCAGGTATATATAAATGGTACACTTTTAGGAAAACGTCCATACGGATATATTTCGTTTCGTTATGATTTGACGCCATATCTTAAATACGGTGAAGAGAATGTTGTGGCAGTTCGAGTAGATAATGCCGAACAGCCAAATTCCAGATGGTATTCGGGTTGTGGTATATACAGAAATGTATGGCTTACTGTAGTGAATCCAGTGCATGTGGATTTGTGGGGAACGTATGTTACTACTCCTGTAGTTTCTGAAAAAGAGGCTTCTGTTTCTGTTAAAACTACAGTTAGAAATGATAGTAAACAGAAAAATGAATTGGAACTGCATTCATTGCTTTTAGATGCAGAAGGAAGAACGGTAGCACAAACATTATCCACATTGACAATAGAGACAAATTCCAAAGCCGATGTAGAACAGGTGCTTGCAGTGGAAAATCCCAAATTATGGTCAATAGATAATCCTTATCTCTATACTTTGTTAACTCAGGTGGTAATAGATGGAGAAGTAGTTGATGATTATACTACTCAAACAGGTATTCGTTATTTTGAGTTTGATGCAGAAAAGGGATTTTTCCTTAATGGAGAAAAAGTGAAGATAAATGGCGTTTGTATGCATCACGATTTAGGATGTTTAGGTGCTGCTGTCAATACTCGCGCAATAGAACGCCAACTTGAAATACTGAAACAGATGGGTTGTAATGGTATTCGTTGTTCTCATAATCCACCAGCTCCGGAATTGCTTGATTTATGTGATAGAATGGGCTTTGTGGTTATGGATGAAACATTCGATATGTGGCGTAAAAGAAAAACACGCTATGACTATTCTCTCTATTTTAATGAATGGCATGAGCGTGATTTGACAGATCTTGTAATGCGCGATAGAAATCATCCTTCAATATTTATATGGAGTATAGGTAACGAAGTTCTTGAGCAGTGGAGCGATGCAAATGCCGATACACTTAGTCTGGAAGAGGCAAATATGATTTTGAATTTTGGTCATAGCGCCGAGATGCTTGCCAAAGAGGGCGAATCTATGTCTGTTAATGCGTTGCTTACCAAGAAACTTGCAGATATGACACGCGTTTTGGATCCTACCAGACCTGTCACTGCCGGTTGTAACGAACCAAATCCGTATAATCATCTTTTTCAATCGAATGCCCTTGATATGATAGGGTTTAATTATCACGAAGCAAACTTTCTTGATGTTCCTAAAAACTTTCCGGGAAAGACATTTATAGTAACAGAGAGTGTTTCGGCGCTTATGACTCGCGGTTTCTATAAGAATCCAAGTGATATTCCCGTAATTTGTCCGCCAAGATGGGATAGACCTTACTATGATCCATCTTATTCCTGTTCTTCATACGATAATTGTAGAACACCTTGGGGTAGTCATCACGAAACGACATTGAATTATGTGGAAAACTATGACTTTATAAGCGGACAGTTTATTTGGACCGGATTTGACTATATTGGCGAACCAACTCCATACGGTTGGCCGGCACGTAGCTCATATTTTGGCATAGTTGATTTGGCCGGATTCCCCAAGGATATCTATTATATGTATCAGTCTGTATGGACGGATGAAACTGTGCTGCATCTCTTCCCGCATTGGAACTGGGAATTGGGTCAAGAGATAGATATGTGGGCTTATTACAATAATGCTGACGAAGTGGAACTCTTTATAAACGGAGAGTCTCAAGGCACAAGAAGCAAAACCGATGGTAGTTATCATGTGATGTGGCGTGTTAAATATGTTCCCGGTACTATTAAGACTGTGTCAAGAAAAAACGGAAAGATAGTTAAAGAGCAGGTAATAAACACTGCTGGTGAACCGTATCAGTTGCGTCTGACTGCAGATAGAAAGATTATCAATGCAGACGGTACAGATTTGTCGTTTATAACGGTAGAGATTCTCGATAAAGATGGTAATCTATGTCCGAATGCCGATAATTTAGTTCATTTCTCTATGGAAGGCCCGGCATTTATAGCCGGTGTGGATAATGGCAGCCCTATCTCAATGGAGAGGTTTAAGGCCGATCATAGAAAAGCTTTCTATGGTAAGTGTCTTGTGGTTGTTCAGAATCAGGGTAAAGAGGGTGGAGCAAGAATTACTGCTACATCGCCAGGACTAAAAAATCATTATGTTACACTGCGCATAAAATAGTGCAAATACAATTAAAGCCGGCTGTTGAATGTATCAGGCCGGCTTTAGTCTGTTTATAAGGTTTTGAACTTATTTGCCTAATAGTTTTTTAGCTACTATAACAGCTTCGTTTGCATCTATAGTATAAGCATCGGCGCCTATCTCTTTTGCAAATGTTTCATTTAGTGGAGCACCACCAACCATAATCTTGATGCTGTCTCTCAGGCCGGCCTCTTCTACAGCTTTGATTACATCGGTCATATAATTCATAGTAGTAGTTAGCAGCGCTGACAGACATAGAATATCTGCATTCTGATTCTTAACCTCTTCTACAAACTTTGAAGCTTCTACGTTGATACCTAAATTTACAACTTCAAAACCAGAGCCTTCAAACATTGAAGCAACAAGGTTTTTGCCTATATCGTGTAAATCGCCTTTAACTGTACCAATTACCACTTTACCGTATGAAATACTTGTGTCGCCTTTCATTAAAGGTTTGAGATAATCCAAGCATCCTTTCATAGCACGTGCAGACATAAGCAGATTAGGAACAAAAGCCTTACCTTCTCCAAATCTGGCACCAATTATTTCCATACCCTTGATTAAGTAATCGCTTATGATGGCCTGAGGTTCAAAACCACCCTCAATAGCTTGCTGTGACATTGCAACGGCTTTGTTCATGTCGCCTGCAACAATAGCATCTGTAAGTTCTTGTAAGTTCATTGTTTGAAAAGTAATTTAATTCTGTTACAAATGTAAGTATTAATTTTTAATAATTAGTTTAATTGTTAAGAATTAGCATTTGTTAATGTATTGAATGGGTTAAAATTGAAAAAAAGAATGTAATTTTGCACCCGAAAATTAGGCTTGTATATGCTTGGTTTACTTATTGAATTGACAGTCAATTACTTAGTTATAAAATGAAAAGGATTTATTTGATTTTATTTGTTCTTATTGCATTACCTTTTGCAACATTCGCACAAAATGTGAATAATCACAATGTATCGGGTACCATTATTGATGGTGAAAACGGAGAACCTCTTCCTATTGCAGCGGTTCAAATTTTGTCTCTTCCGGATAGTACACAAGCTAAAGGCGTTGTTACCGATATGGATGGTAAATTCTCTGCAACCAGTGTTAAAAATGGAAAATACGTAGTCAGAGTTTCATATATAGGATATATTACCAGTGAAATTCCGCTTAATATTACCGGAAAATCTGCCCGTAACATAGTAATGGAAGATATTGAATTGAGAAGTGATGCTAATCTGTTGGCAGAGACTACCATTACTGCAGAAGTACCAAAGGTGCAGGCTGTAAAAGATACTATTATGTTTAACAGTGCTGCATACAGACTATCAGAAGGCGCCAGCGTTCAAGAACTTATAAAGAAACTTCCGGGTGTAGATATTGATTCCGATGGAAACATGACTGTTAATGGTAAGGCTGTTACTCAGATACTTATCAATGGTAAGGAGTATTTGGGTGACGATATTACAACTCTTTTGGAGAATCTTCCTGCAAATGTGATTGATCGTTTGAAGACATACGAAAAGAAGAGCGATTTGGCGCGTATAACAGGTATAGATGATGGTGAAGAGCAGACTGTATTTGACCTTCAAACTAAAGAGGAGATGAAGGGTGGCCTGTTGAATACATACGATGTTGCGTATGGTTCTGATTATGGAGAAAACAGCCTCTATAATGGTCAGATTATGGCAAACCGCTTTACAGATCATAATCAGTTTACCCTTTATGCAAGTGCAAGTAACGTAATTGACCAGGGTATAGGTAATGGCGGTCGTCAGTGGGGCGGTAACTACGGACAGAATACTTATCAGGATCTGTCTGCAAGTTATTCATACGAGAATGAAAAGATTGAAGTTAATGGTAACGTTAGCGTAGGTCACAGAGCAAACGACTATAACACAAGAAGTAATTCTGAATATTTCTATGGTGCTACAAGTACCTTCTCAAACAGTTTTAGTAGAAATACAGATAATTCAGATAGATTCCGTACCAATTTCTATATAGAGTGGAGACCTGATACAATGACAAATATCATTATCAGACCTTATTTCAATACATCTAAATCCGGTAGTAATTCAGAGAGTGCATCGGCTACCTTCAATAGTAATCCGTACGAATTTATGGATGATCCACTTTACGATATGGAAGAAGATGAATATAAATCCAAATATGATTCAATCTTTGTAAACCGTAATACCGGACGTTCTACAAGCAATAGCGATAATATGTCAGGTGGTGGATCTCTCCAGTTTAACCGTCGTTTGAACGATGAGGGTAGAAATATCACCGTACGTCTCTCAGGTGATTTTAACCGTGGTAATAGCGAGAGTTATTCATATAACACTACAGAATATTATGTATGGGACTCTCTGAACGTACGTAATCGTTTTACATACACTCCATCAAACAGTTATGGATATAGCGCACAGGCTATGTATTCAGAACCTCTGTTTGACAAGGCCTTTTTGCAGTTGAGCTATCGTTTTAACTACAACTGGAATGAAAATGACCGTCAGACATACGCTTTTGATGATATGGGTTATGGCTTTATGGAAAAACCTGATAACTATCAGGAGTATATGGACTCAACTTTGAGTAAATATGCCAGCTATACTACATTCCGTCACGATGCACAGATTAGCTTCAGAATAAACAGAGAGAAGTTCCGTTTGAATACCGGTATTCGTCTGCAACCACAACAGACACGTTTGGAATACACTCAGAAAGAGCATTATTCTTTAACAAAGAACGTATTTAACTGGAATCCTACATTCGATTTCCGTTATATGTTTACAGAACATACTGAGATGCGTTTCCGCGTAAACGGTTCAAGTTCGCAGCCTTCAATGACAAACTTGTTGCCTATTACCGATAATAGTAATCCGCTGTATATCACACAGGGTAATCCTAATTTGAAACCATCATTTACATTTAACACTCAATTTAATTTCCATACATTTAATGTTGATAAAGAGAGTAGTTTTATGACTAACCTCAGCTATCGCAGAACAAATAACAGCATTAGTAACCGTGTGGAATATAACGAAATAACCGGTGGATCTACAACACGTCCGGAAAATATTGATGGTAACTGGAATACATCAGGTATGATAGGTGGAAACTTTGCTCTGCCTGACAGAAGATTTACCTTTAACTTGTTTACTAATCTGAACTATTCTAATCAGGTAGGGTTCCTATATCAGAATAATGAGACGCATAAGGCTGTAACAAAATCGTTAAGTCCAAGACAGAATATTCAAGCTTCTTTCCGTGATGAAAAGTTTGAATTGACTCTGTTTGGTAATGCCTCTTTGAACCATTCTACAAACGATGTCAGAAATTCTGTAATAGACAACTGGAACTTTAACTTTGGTGCATACGGTGTTGTGGTATTCCCATGGGATATTCGTTTGATGTACGACGTATTCAATACCAGTCGCCGTGGTTACGATGATGATACATACAATACAGATGAACTTATCATCAATGCTGAACTCTCAAAAGCGTTCCTGAAGAATAAATCTGCAATTATATCTGTTCAGGCTTTCGACCTTTTGGGACAGCGTAAGAACTATTCACAGTGGGTTGGAGCAACCAGTCGCAGTGAGAGTGAATATAATTCAATCAACCAGTACTTCATGGTTCACTTTGTCTATAAGTTGAATATCTTTAATGGTAAACTTGTTCAGGAAGACGAAGAGGAAGACAATAACTATGGTCGTGGTGGTTATGGACGTTCCGGTAATAACCGCTACAGACGTTAATAAGGCACCTTATTATAATATATGATAAGCGAGAAAAAACTTAGAAGCTATACATTACCCGCCGCAATAGTGGCGGGGTTGCTTTTTCATAACTTTTTGTCATCATACCGTTTCTTGGTTCCATATCTGCTATTCGGTATGATGTTCTTTACCTGTTCCAAGATTTCAATAAAAGAGATCAAGGTGCATAAAATGCACGGCATTTTGTTGCTCTTTCAGATTTTAGTGGGAGTAGCAGTTTATTTGGTTTTACGTCCTATAAACGAAGAATTGGCACAAGGGTTGATGATTTGCGTGTTTGCGCCTGTAGCTACAGCGTCGCCTGTTGTGGGAGGTCTGTTGGGCGCAAATGTAACTGTAATGACCACATACGTGCTTATCAGTAATACAGTAGTTGCATTGCTTGCTCCGCTGTTTTTCAGCTTGATTATGCCCGAATCTGATATTACATTTATAACCTCATTCCTGCAAATCTCAAAAAGCACACTCTTGATACTTATATTGCCAATTGTAGTATCTCTGTTTATGAAGAGATACACACCTAAAGGTTTTGAAGTTGTAAAAAAACTGCAGCCGGTTTCATTCTATCTTTGGGCAGTATGTATGATGGTTCTGATTGGTTCTACCATACACACCATAATAATTCAGGGAAGCAGTAACTATATAATGGAGGTTATTATGATTACAGGTGCGCTTATAATCTGTATCATTCAGTTTACTTTGGGACGAAAATTAGGTACGAGATATGGCGATATGGTTGCCGGCAGACAGATGATGGGCCAAAAGAACACCGGAGTGGCTATATGGCTGGCAATGGCATATCTTACACCTATGTCAACTTTGGCACCTACAGCATACATTATCTGGCAGAATCTGATGAACAGCTACGAAATCTGGAAAGACTCCCGCAAAAAATAGTTGGTGGGGATTAGTCCCGTCTTCGGTCGTAGAGCCATGGATAATTAATTGGTCCGAAGGACGTTTGCGGAGCAAACCAATATAGGAAACGATTAGTCCCGTCTTCGGCATTGAGCCGAAGACGGGACTCGAACCCGTGACCTACGCATTACGAATGCGTTGCTCTACCAACTGAGCTATTTCGGCTTTTTTTGATTTCGACTGCGAAGATAGAAATTTTTTATGATATTGTTGAAAACAATTTTTTACTACAGTGATAATATTAAAATAAAAAGAGTAATTTTGCATTCGAATTATGAAACAGAAACAGATGGACATATTTACAATGCATAGAAGTGATATTGTTTGTAAGCAACAATTGTCCCTGTTTTTTTGAAGGAGAGTCTGCGTATTGCATATTCTCTTTTTTTTTTTTACTTGTAAAATTGGTAACTAATATAAAGTAAAAGATAGATGGAACCGTTGAGGCATAATTGCGGAATGGTAATGGTAAGGCTTCTTAAGCCTATGAGCCATTATAGAAAGAAGTATAACTCCATTCAGTATGGTTTGAGTCGTCTCTATCTTATGATGGAGAAGCAGAAGAATCGTGGTCAGGAGGGTGCCGGTATAGCAGCTGTTAAACTTGTTGCAAATCCGGGTGAGGACTATATGTATCGCGAAAGAGCATTGGGAGCGGGTGCCATCAGTGAGATTTTTGATGGAATTCAATCGCAATTGGCTAAGGCTACACCTGAACAGCTGGCCAGCGATAAATTTATAATGAGAAACTATCCGTTTATAGGAGATCTTTATCTTGGTCATTTACGCTATTCATCAGGTGGACGCAACTCTATATCGGATGTTCATCCATTTTTGAGAAGAAATAACTGGCGTGCCAAGAATTTGGCTCTGTGCGGTAACTTTACTATAACAAATGAACACGAAGTCTTTCAGGAGATAATCTCGAAAGGACAGCATCCAAGAAGCTATACCAGCAGCTATTTTATGTTGGAGCAGGTTGGACATCGTCTTGACAGAGAGGTGGAAAGAGTGTTTAAAATAGCAGAAGAGAAGGGATTGCAGGGTGTTGAAATTACCAACTTTATAGACGATAATGTAGATATGGCAAATGTGCTTGCTACATCAAGTCCTGTTTGGGATGGCGGCTATGTAATAGGTGGTATTACCGGTAGTGGCGAATCTTTTGCTATACGTGACCCATGGGGCATAAGAACTGCATTCTGGTACAAGGATGAAGAAATAATTGTTGTAGCATCGGAACGTCCTGCTATTCAGACATCGTTGAATGTTGAAGCTGATAAAGTTCACGAATTGCAACCCGGTCAGGCTATCCTTATCAACAAAAAGGGAGAGATGCGCCTGAAACAGATTATTCCACAAAAAGCCATGCTCTCTTGTTCTTTTGAACGTGTTTATTTCAGCCGCGGAAATGACACCGATATCTATCTTGAAAGAAAAGAGTTGGGACGTCAGCTTGTAGAACCTGTTTTAAAGGCTATAGACAACGATGTGGATCATGCAGTATTCTCATTCATTCCAAATACTGCCGAAGTGGCCTCTTTCGGTTTGGTTGAAGGCTTTGAGCAGTATCTGAACAAGAAAAAGATTGAAGATATCAAGGCATTGGGAGATTTTCCAAAAGCAGAAGATATAGAACGTATTCTGTCTAAAAGAGTACGTAATGAAAAGGTGGCATGGAAAGATATCAAACTGCGTACATTCATTACTGCGGGTAATAGCCGTAACGAACTTGCTGCTCACGTATATGATATTACATACGGCAGCCTGGAAAAGAATGTAGATAATTTGGTGATTATTGATGATAGTATAGTACGTGGTACAACACTGCGTGAAAGTATTATCTACATACTTGACAGATTGTCGCCAAAACGCATAGTAATAGTATCTTCTTCGCCTCAGGTTCGTTATCCGGACTATTATGGTATAGATATGTCAAGCATGGATCATTTTATAGCTTTCAAGGCTGCATTGGCCTTGCTTGAAGAACGTGGTTTGTGGCATCTTGTTACTGATGTATATTGCAAGTGTAGAGAGCAACTTACCAAGGCTCCGGAAGAGCGTGTGAACTGCGTGAAGGAGATTTATGCTCCATTTACAGAAGAGGAGATTTCAGATAAGATAGTGGAACTGCTTACTCCTCCAAATGTAAAGGCAGAAGTTAAGATTGTATATCAGACATTGGACGGTTTGCATAAAGCGTGTCCAAATCATCCGGGTGACTGGTATTTCAGCGGCGATTTCCCCACACCGGGCGGAACTCTGCTTGTGAATAAAGCATTTATAGATTATTACGAACAATACAATAAATAATGAAAGTATCACTTATTTTAGCCGACGGCACCTGCTTTGAAGGTGAAGCTTTTGGTTATCAGCAGCCTACAAGTGGCGAATTGGTGTTCAACACAAGTATGACCGGTTATCCGGAACTTATGACAGACCCTTCGTCAGACGGACAGTTACTGGTAATGACCTATCCTGTGATTGGTAATTATGGTGTTCAACCTATGGAGAAAGATGAATATGGCTTGGTTACAAATGCAGAAAGCGACCATATTCACGTTAATGCTCTTATAGTAAGTGACTATAGCGAATATTATAGTCATTGGAATGCCAAAGAGTCATTGGAAGATTGGATGATTCGTGAAAAAGTGGTAGGTATCAGTGGTATAGATACTCGCGAATTGTCTAAACATATCAGATTACACGGTTGTATGGCAGCCAGAGTAGTGTTTGAAGATATGCCAAAACCAGCAGAGTACTCTTACACAAATCTTATAAGTAAGGTTTCCTGCACAGAACCTATAACATACCAGCCGGGTAAGGAAAAGACAGTGGTAGTATTGGATTGTGGAATACGCGCCAGTGTATTGCGTTGTTTGTTGCAGCAGGATGTAACTGTGGTTCGCGTGCCATGGAACTACGATTTTACTTCGATGGATTACGATGGACTATTTATCAGTAACGGTCCTGGTAACCCAAGTTATTGCGGTGAAACTATCGCTATCATTCAGAAGGCAATGGCAGATAAGTCTGAGAAGCCTGTACTTGGCATAGATATGGGTTGTCTGTTGCTTGGACTTGCTGCAGGTATGGATACATACAAACTAAAGTTTGGTCATCATACACATAATCAACCTGTGCAGTTGGCAGGTACTGATCGTTGTTATATTACAACTCAGAATCATAACTATGCAATAAGAGAGGAATCTATAGTAGGTCACTGGAAGGTCTATATGAAGAACTTGCACGACGGTTCTGTAGAGGGTATATATCACACTCGTAAACCTTGGGTGGGCACTATGTTCCATTCAGAATCGGATGTGATTGATACCGATGTAAGTTTTATCTACGATGATTTTATCTCAAAACTCTAATTAGACTATGGCCGATATAAATAAGATAAACAAAGTGCTTCTGTTGGGTTCTGGTGCCCTAAAGATTGGTGAAGCAGGTGAATTCGATTATTCAGGTTCTCAGGCATTAAAAGCTCTGAAAGAAGAGAACATAGAAACTGTTCTTATCAACCCGAATATTGCAACAGTGCAGACTAGTGAAGGTGTAGCCGATAAGGTATATTTCCTTCCTGTTACTCCGTTCTTTGTAGAGAAAGTTATTGAAAAGGAACGTCCGGATGCAATTTTGTTGGCATTTGGTGGTCAGACAGCATTGAACTGCGGTGTATCTCTGTATCAGGCAGGTGTATTTGAAAAATATAATGTTCAGGTTTTGGGTACTCAGGTTCAGGCTATCATGGATACTGAAGACCGCGAACTCTTTATTGAACGTCTTGATGAAATAGGAGTAGAGACCATTAAATCACATGCTGTAGAGAGTATGGAAGATGCTCGTGCGGCTGCAAAAGAGTTGGGTTATCCTGTTATTATTCGTTCAGCATACGCACTTGGCGGACTTGGATCGGGTTTCTGCGATAACGAAGAAGAATTGAACAAGTTGGCCGAAAAATCTTTTGCTTTCTCACCACAGATTCTTGTAGAGAAGAGTTTGAAGGGCTGGAAGGAAATTGAATTTGAAATTGTTCGTGATAAAAATGATAACTGCATCATAGTATGTAGTATGGAGAACTTCGATCCATTAGGTATTCATACCGGTGAAAGTATTGTTGTTGCTCCAACACAGACACTGACTGCACACGAAGTTCAGAAACTGTGTGAAATAGGTACACGTGTAGCTCGTCACGTGGGCATAGTAGGTGAATGTAACATTCAGTTTGCTTTCGATCCACAGTCTGAAGAGTATCGTGTAATTGAGGTTAATGCCCGTCTTAGCCGTTCATCGGCTCTTGCTTCAAAGGCTACCGGTTATCCACTTGCATTTGTGGCTTGTAAATTGGGATTGGGTTACAGCCTGTATGAATTGAAGAACTCAATAACAAAGACTACAACAGATTTCTTTGAACCATCTGTTGACTATGTGGTTTGTAAGATTCCTCGTTGGGACCTTTCAAAATTCCATGGTGTTGATAAAGAACTTGGTTCAAGTATGAAATCTGTGGGCGAAGTTATGTCTATAGGTCGTTCATTCGAAGAGGTTATTCAGAAGGGTATCCGTATGATTAACCAGGGAATGCACGGTTTTGTTGAAAATAAGACACTTACATTCAAGAATCTGGATCAGGCTCTGAAAGAACCAACAGATAAGCGTATGTTTGCTATCAGTCAGGCTCTTGAAAGTGGCTATTCAATAGACAAGATTTATGAACTTACAAAAATTGATAAGTGGTTCTTGAATCGTTTGAAGAAAATTACAGATATATCAGCTGAATTGCACGCTGTAAACGGTATTGAAAATCTTAGCAAAGATCTGCTTAAAAAGGCGAAACGTGCCGGTTTCTCCGATTTCCAGATTTCTCGTGCTATAGGTATTGAACAGAAAGTGGGTTCAGAACAGGGTATCCTGGAAATTCGTAACTTGCGTAAAGAGTTAGGCGTTCTTCCATACGTTAAACAGATTGATACTTTGGGTGGTGAATATGCAGCTCAGGCCAACTATCTGTATATGACCTATAATGGTTGTGCTCACGATATACCATTTATGAACGACAAGAAGTCTATCATAGTACTTGGATCGGGTGCATACAGAATTGGTTCTTCTGTAGAATTTGACTGGTGTGGTGTTCAGGCATTGAATACAGTGCGTAAGGAGGGTTACAGAAATATTATGATTAACTGCAATCCGGAAACAGTTTCTACCGACTATGACGTTTGTGATCGTCTGTTCTTTGATGAATTGTCGTTTGAACGTGTAATGGACGTTATAGAATTGGAAAATCCATACGGTGTAATTGTATCAACCGGTGGACAGATTCCAAACAACCTTGCTATGCGTCTGGATGGTATGAATGTTCCTATTCTGGGTACATCTGCCAAATGTATTGACAACGCAGAAGACAGAGAGAAATTCTCGGCAATGTTGGACAGAATTGGTGTTGATCAGCCGGAATGGAGTGAGTTGACATCAATGGACGACATCAAAGAATTTATAGATAGAGTAGGTTTCCCTGTTTTGGTACGTCCTTCATACGTTCTTTCAGGTGCTGCCATGAATGTATGCAGCAATCAGGATGAATTGGAACGTTTCTTGCAGTTGGCTGCCGATGTATCTAAACAGCATCCTGTAGTTGTAAGCCGCTTTATTGAACACGCTAAAGAGGTGGAAATGGACGCTGTTGCAAAGGATGGTGAGATAATTGCATACGCTATAAGTGAACATATTGAATTTGCGGGTGTGCATTCAGGTGATGCTACAATTCAGTTCCCACCACAGAAACTATATGTTGAGACAGTAAAACGTATTAAACGTATAAGCCGTCAGATTGCAAAAGAACTTCATATAAGCGGTCCTTTCAATATTCAGTATCTTGCAAAAGAGAACGATATTAAAGTTATTGAATGTAACTTGCGTGCATCCCGTAGCTTCCCATTTGTAAGTAAGGTTTTGAAAATCAATCTTATTGAAATAGCTACAAAGGTTATGTTGGGTATTCCAGTAGAGGTGCCTGAAAAGAGTTTGTTCGATGTGGATTATGTGGGTATCAAAGCTTCACAGTTCTCATTCAACCGTTTGCAGAAAGCCGATCCTGTACTTGGTGTAGATATGGCTTCTACCGGTGAAGTAGGTTGTTTGGGCGATGATTCACGTTATGCAATTCTTGAATCAATGCTATCAGTTGGTCATCGTATTCCTGCAAAGAATATCCTGCTTTCAACAGGTTCTGCAAAACAGAAAGCAGATATGCTTGATGCTGCAAAACTGTTGGGCGAAAAGGGATATACTCTATATGCAACAGGTGGTACGTCTAAATACTTGACAGAAAATGGTGTGCAGAACACACGCGTTTATTGGCCAAGTGAAGAGGGACAGCACCCACAGGCATTAGAGATGTTGCATAATAAGGAGATAGATATGGTGGTTAATATTCCAAAGGATCTTACACAGCATGAGTTATCAAATGGTTACAAGATACGCCGTGCAGCAGTAGATTTGAATATTCCTCTTATCACAAATGCAAGATTGGCAGATGCCTTTATCAATGCATTCTGTACTCTCGATGTGAACGATATTCCAATTAAGAGTTGGGATGAATTCAAATAATTCTGAACTGATATTAATGAGTAGAAGCCTGCATACTGAAAAGTTTGCAGGCTTCTAAATTTTATAGAACTTAACAAGGTTTTATACCTTACATTTAAGTATTATAGCGCCATTTGCAGGAATCTGCACATTGATAGGTGCATCTGGTTGTAAATCTATAGTTACATTTTGTCCTGTGAACAGTTCTACAGCATTTACTCTGCCTCTGTTTCCTATTTGTAGATAGCTGAATGCATGTTCAGGTATCACTACCTGCGATTGTTGCGCTTTGTCGGCGAAGTTGGCTACAATCAGCAACATTTCGTCATTCTGCTTTCTTAAAAAAGCATACTCTTTGTGAGCATCAAAGCAAGGTGAATCTTGATTTACATACATCAAGTCGAAAAAGAGACCATTAGAGATGGATTGTTCTGTGCAACATATATTAAACAGTTTGCTATAGAATACTTTAAGATCTATCTCTTCTCTTGTAAGATGGTTGTCGTTAAGTATCCCATCTTTATACCATCTGCTCAGTGTGTCGGGTGCCCAATAATCAAAGATGGTGCTTCTACCATCAATACCACTGAATCCTTCGTTATCCATTCCTTTTTCGCCAAGTTCCTGGCCTGCGTAGTACATAATAGGACATTTGTCTATACAAGCCGATACAACCATAGCGGGACGTCCTTTAATGCCATTTCCGGCAAAGAAATCAGATGCTATACGCTGTTCATCGTGGTTCTCCATAAAATGCAACATCTTTTCACCGTTTTCACCACTGTTTTGCCAACAAGATGTTATGGCTGTTGCCGACTGTGAACCTGTAGTAACTGCACGTAGTGTATCGTACATTCCTACCTTATCGTATATATAATCAAAGTGTCCGTAGTTTATGTAAGAACTGTAAGAACCCGGATTATAAATCTCTGCTATAAAAATAATGTTAGGATATTTGTCTTTGACCTTTTCTATAGCCCAGTGCCAAAATTCTACAGGAACCATTTCTGCCATGTCGCAACGGAATCCATCTATGCCTTTGTCTGCCCAATAGAGTAGTATGTCACGCATTTTCAGCCAAGTATTTGGGATTGGGTCAAAATGTGTCGTGTGAGATGAATAATCTACGCCATAGTTCAATTTTACGGTTTCATACCAATCAAATAGGTTGGGGTAGGCATCGAATTTGTCATTACCTGTTGCTTTGGCAGGTTCTTCCACATAACCATCCCAGTCTATTGCACCTGCAAGCTTTTCGCCAGGCATATAGTAGAAATTGTTATCCTTGTCAAAATGGTAGTTCCTGTTGTCATTTTCTCCCAAGTCATCGTACTTTTTTGGTCGTTTTATAGACTTGTATTCACGTGCTACATGGTTAGGTACAAAATCCATAATGAACTTCATGCCGTTATTGTGAACACGTTCTATCAGATTTGTGAATTCCTTCATTCTGCATCTTACGTTCTCTGCCAAATCGGGATCTATGTCAAAATAGTCTCTTATGGCATACGGAGAACCGGCATTACCTTTAACAGTGGCAGGGTGAGAGGTTGGAATACCATTATTGCTGTAATCGGTACGTGAAGCGTGGGCTATAACTCCTGTAAACCAGATGTGTGTAACTCCCTGTTTGCGAATGGTTTCAAGAATATGATTATTAAAACTATTCAGCTTTCCGCAACCATTGCTTTCTATTGTTCCGTTGTATGCAAGTTCGCTTTTATTGTTGCAAAACAGACGAGTAAATATCTGGTATATGACAATCTTGTCCATAATTATTTACGGATTCTCTTGATAAGGTTTGTCAATACTGTACCCGGGCCACATTCTGTAAATTCTTCTGCACCGTCTGCAACCATATTCAGAACGCTCTGTGTCCAGCGAACAGGTGAATTAAGCTGAGTGACCAGATTCTGTTTAATCTCTTCTGCATTGGTGTGAGGCAGGGCATCTACATTCTGATAGATTGGGCAGATTGGATTGCTGAATTCTGTCTCTGCAATAGCTTTTGCCAATTCGTCTTTAGCAGGAGTCATAAGTGGTGAATGGAAAGCTCCGCCAACAACCAATGGCAATGCACGTTTGGCACCAGCTTCCAGCATTAATGGACATGCAGCATCAATTGCCTCTCTGGAACCTGAAATTACAACCTGTCCGGGACTGTTGTAGTTGGCTGGAACTACAGTCAAACCCTGTTCGCAGAGTGATTTGCATATCTCTTCAATCTTTTCATCTTCAAGATTGATTATGGCTGCCATAGTACCTGGTACCATTTCGCATGCTTTTTGCATTGCGTTGGCACGTTTTGCCACAAGTTCAAGACCGCTCCTGAAAGATAGAGCGCCTGCTGCTACAAGAGCAGAAAATTCACCAAGCGAATGACCTGCAACCATATCCGGCTGAAAATCGTTGCCCATGGCGCGTGCAACAGCTACAGAATGAATAAATACCGCCGGTTGAGTTATATCTGTACGACGTAAATCCTCATCACTACCTTCAAACATTATTCCTGTTATATCGAAACCAAGAATAGTGTTTGCCTCCTCAAAAAGTCGCTTCACAATGTCGTGTTGTTCATAAAGGTCTTTACCCATTCCTGAGAATTGGGCACCCTGACCCGGGAATACAAATGCTTTCATTTTTAAATGTATTTGTTTATTATACTGTATTTCACTAAATTTGCGCAATTTTAGGCGGAAATGGCATAACCAATAACCGAATTGCGTTGCAAAGGTACGGTTTTTTGGTGATACTTTAAGAAGTTGTGGTTTTTTAGGATGTATATACAATTTTTACAGCCATTCTTCGTTTACTATATGTAACAGAAATATTATGCAGAATTACAAGATAAACAGCTATAAGGGTAATCGAAAAGAGAAAGAACATTTTGATGCGATGTCAAAGTCTCAGAGATTCCTGAAGCGTACTTTTGATATAGTGTTTTCCTTTATGGGGCTGCTTTTGCTCTCCCCATTGATGTTGATATTTTCTATAGTATTACTCTTTGATGATGGACCGATAATATTCAAGCAGGAGCGAATAGGCTACAAAGGAAAGCCATTTATGATATACAAGTTCAGAACAATGCATGTCAATGCAGAATCAGATGGTATTCCACGTCTTGAAGAGGAGAGAAACAGACATTTGACTCCATTCGGACGCTTCCTGCGTGCTCATCATTTAGATGAACTTCCACAGCTTTGGAATGTTTTGAAGGGCGACATGTCTTTTGTAGGACCACGTCCTGAACGTCAGTATTTTATAGATCAAATCAATAGAGAGACAGACGATTATCACTACGTATATTTGATGCGTCCCGGAATAACATCGTATGCAACTATCTACAACGGATACACCGATACAATGGATAAGATGCTGAAACGTTTGGAATACGATCTGGATTATCTTGATAACAGATCTCTGATGCTGGATTTGAAGATTATTGTAAAGACAGTGTTGTCAATTGTTAGTGGTAAGAAATTTTAAATTAAGATTTATGATAAAGAGATTGTTTTTGTCGATTGTGCTGGTATGTTCAGCTGTTCTGACTCTATCTGCACAGATGTCAGAAGATAAAATTATTCAGTTTGTAGCTGAACAACAGGAGAAAGGCGTTTCTCAGGAACAGATTGTGTATGAACTCAATCGCAGGGGAGTCTCTATCCAGCAGTTACAGTCTCTGCGTGAAAAGTATGAAAAGCAGAAATCTACCGGTGTTTTGGGAATGACAATGGCGGAAGCAACAAATTCTCAGTCACGTACCAGAAACAATAGTACATCATCTCTTAATCTTATTCAAACAGAGGATGACAGATTGGCTGAAACCAAAATGTCTGAAGAGGAAAAACTTCAGCTGATGTATAATGAATCCATGTTCCTGTTTGTAGATTCAATGTATCTTCTGAAACAGTCGTTTATGCCATTGAAACGTGAAATTTATGGTCATAGCATTTTCCAGAACAAGGATCTGACATTTGAACCATCTGTAAATATAGCTACTCCTGCCGACTATAAACTGGGTGCAGGCGATGAAGTTATTATCGATATATGGGGCGCTTCCCAGATGACTGTGCGTGAAATTATATCGCCCGATGGTAATATTATGGTGGAAAACTTAGGTCCTGTCTATCTGAATGGAATGACTGTTGCTGAAGCAAATAAACATATCAAACGTGTCTTTTCACAGATAGATGCAGGTCTGAATGAAGAAAACAATAGTTCACAGATAAGTCTGACACTTGGTCAGGCACGCTCTATTCAGGTAAATGTTATGGGCGAAGTGGAAAATCCCGGAACTTACGTGCTTTCATCATTTGCAACCATCTTCAATGCACTGTATATGGCAGGTGGTGTAAATGATTTAGGTACAATGCGTGATGTTAAGCTTTACAGAAATAACAAGGAGATAGCATCAATTGATATTTATGACTATTTGCAGAATGGTAAGTTGTCCAAGGATATACGTCTTACTGATAATGATGTAATTATAGTTTCACCATACAAGCAGATGGTGGTAATAGAGGGTAGCATACGTCGCCCAATGCTTTATGAGATGAAATCTACAGAAACACTGCAGAATCTGGTGGAATATGCAGGCGGACTTTCTGCAGATGCATACAAAAAGGATATCCGCGTAATAAGAATGGGCGAAAAACAACGTCAGATATTTACTGTTGCTACAGACCAGCAGGCATCATTCTTGCTGGCTGATGGTGATTCAGTTTATGTGGATTCCATCCAGACAACATTTGCAAATATGGCCGAAGTGCGTGGTGCTGTTTATCGTCCAGGTCAGTTCCAGATAGACGATGCAATAAACAGTGTGCTGAAAGCTGTTGAATTTGCAGGTGGTGTTCGCGAGGATGCATTTATGGGACGTGCATTGCTGAGCAGAACTAACCCGGATAAGACTTTAAGCAATCAGGCTGTTGATATTGAAGCTTTGTTGAAAGGTGAAACTGCCGATATAGAGATGCGTAACGGTGATGTTCTGTTTATACCAAGCCTGTTCGACGTAAGAGAGGTACAGACATTGCATATATATGGCGAAGTACTCTTCCCCGGCAAATACCAGTATGCCGATAATATGCAGATTGAGGATCTGATTCTGCAGGCAGGTGGTTTGAAGGAGACGGCTTCTATTGCAAAGGTTGATGTGGTACGTAAGACAAACAATAAAAATGCAGTTTCTGCATCAGATACCATATCAGAGATATTCTCTTTCAGTATAGATGAAAAACTGAAAATTCAGGATAACAATTTTACCCTGAAACCTTTTGATGAAATATATGTTCGCAAGAGTCCGGGTAATACGGAGATTAAACGTGTAATTGTAGATGGTGAAGTGCTCTTCCCGGGTAACTATTCACTAAAAACAAACAACGAACGTCTCAGCGATTTGATTGTTCGTGCAGGTCTGTTTACATCCGAAGCATATCCTGAAGGAGCACGTCTGGAACGCACTATGACTGAAGAAGAGCGTATGCGTATGAAGGATCTTGCCAAGATAATTGCTGCCGATGATTCACTGGCTATAGAATCAATCGATATGGCAACAACATTCTATGTAGGTATAGATCTGCAGAAGGCTATGGACAAACCGGGCAGCGATGAAGATATAACTTTGAGAAACGGTGATCGTATTGTAGTTCCTGCATTTACAAATACTGTAAAAATGAATGGTGAAGTGATGTATTCAAATACAGTATCATACAACCAGGGCAAGCGTCTTAAGTATTATGTAGATAAGGCCGGTGGCTATACTCAAAGTGCAAAAAAGAGTAAAGCGTACGTTATATATATGAACGGTTCTGTGGCAAGAGCCAGAAAAGCATCATCAAAACTGATCCAGCCTGGTTGTGAAATAGTGGTGCCTTCAAAGAGTGAACGTGATGGTATGACTACATCAGAAGTTCTCAGTTTAAGTTCAACGTCAGCATCGTTGGCAACAGTTGTAATAGCATTGTTGAACCTGTTTAGATAAGAGAGATGGAGAATAATGGTCTAAGAGATATTATCTCAATTGTTATGTTGTTGTGGAGTAAACGCAAACGCCTGATAATTAATGTTTTTATTGGTGGTTTGCTTTCCATAATAGTAGCTTATAGTATTCCTAAAGAATATACTTCGACAGTAGTATTAGCTCCTGAATTTTCATCAGGAATGTCTATGTCTGGTTCAATTAGTTCTTTAGCTTCTATGGCGGGAATAGATTTGGGTTCTGGAAGTGAAGATGCTTTATATCCCGAATTATACCCTCAAATTGTTTCGTCTGTTCCTTTTTTGTGTGAACTTTTGGAAACAGAAGTTGCTGCGAAATATAAAAGAGATACAATCAATGTTACCTTATATGAATACATTAAGGAGTATCAGAGAGATCCTTGGTGGATTTCAATAATTGGAGCACCTGGTAAAATGATACAAAAAATGAAGAACAACCTTTCTGTAGATTCAGTTTTACCATCTGTTAAAAATAATAATTATATTCTATCAAGACGCCAGCAGTTGGTTATGCGTTCACTAAATGAAAAAATAGGTGTAAACGTAGATAAGGGAACAAGTGTTATAACTTTATCTGTTACAATGCAGGATCCTCATGTGGCAGCAAAAATGACTCAGGTAGTTTCTGATAAACTGCAAGAATATATAAAGGATTACAGAACCGCAAAGGCAAAATCAGATTATGAACAGACTGAAAGAATCTTTAGTGAATCGCAGTCAAAATATTTAAAAGCCAAGCAGGCGTATGCAGAGTATTATGATAAGCATCAGAATATAACAAAGATGCAATATCAGATAGAAATGGACAGACTCCAGAATGAACAGGAGGTAGCATTCAATGTATATAATCAATTGGCACAACAATTAGAGATAACTCGTTCAAAACTGTTGGAAAGTACTCCTGTGGTGGTGGTTGTGGAGCCTCCGATTCTTCCATATAAAGCATCTTCCCCAAAAAAGATGATGATGGGATTGTTATATGTTTTCCTTGCTTTTTTTGGTACAGCTTTTTGGATAATACTAAAGGACCGTATTATAGATAAATAGTAATCAGAAGTATTATATATTTTTGCTCTATGGGTAGTTTTCACAATATACTTATACTGATAACTTTCTTCATAGAGGTAGTTGTGCTTTGTTATCTGGAAATCAAAGCCTGGAGAACTGTTTACACTCCTCTTAATTTTCTGATGCTGCCATATATAATAATACTTATACTGTCATTAGTCTTGTCAGGCCGATTAGGTTTTGTTGAATTTTACTATCCCAGCATTATATTTTGGATAGTAGGTCTTTTGATATTTGCTATACCCAGTCTGTCGTTAGCATTTATTACTCAAAAAACAGATATAAAATTAAGCAATAATACAATCCAGGAGCGCACAATGCCACCTTTTTTGATATGGCTGTCTGTTCTATTGTGTCTTCTCTTTGTGTATAGAACTTATAGCTTTATGGGAACCACCAACTTCTATATAGGTTCAGATGATTTTGGCTTGAATTATGCAGGGCAAGGTTTGTGGGGACATCTGCGTATTTTAACAATTCCTTTGTTGATTATGGCAGTCTATTATGTAGATAAAAAGAGTGTGTGGCTATGGGTTATAATACTGATGTTCTGTTTTGTAAGTATATGTTATAATGTCAAGGGGTGGATTATTATACCTATCGTGGCAGGTATGTCATTGAGATTATTTACCGGAAAAGTACAGTTAAAACTCTCTTTTTTTCTGTATCTGTTATTTGGAGGATTCTTAATCTTTATATTCGCATATCTGGTGTTACCTATGATTGCTGCAAATAAAGATGAGGTAACTTCAGAGATGTTTACTTATGTTGTTGAACACTTTTCTCATTATTTGGTTAGTGGTACCTATGGATTAAGTATAGATATGCAGTTAGGCTTTCCCGATTCTGGTGAATTTGAGATTTTGTGGGCACCTGTTATTAACCTGATAAATGTAATTACAGGTAGCGGTGAATTAGTAAGTCCAATAAATCCATATTATTTTCATTCAGGTATCAATTTAACAAATGTGCGCACTTTTTTTGGAACTTTGTTCATATATACTAATGGTTGGCAGTTTATATGGTATATATTGTTGTCCAGTACTATTATGTACATTTTAAGATTGTTGGCTTTGAAATGGAATAATATATATATGTACACCATATACTTTTTTGAATGTGGATTATTGGCTATGGGATGGTTCGAATTCTACTATTTCCATTTGATTGTTTTTGAACTACCTGTCATAGTCTTGATTTTATGGTTTGCAGATTCATTGATATTCAGTAAAGAACCACAAATTAGTTCGAATCATGCAATTAAGTAGGTATAAACAACAGATTGAGAATTTCTTCTCTCTATCCATACTGAATGGCTTGAATGTATTGTTGCCTTTCGTAACATTGCCATACATTCTAAGAATAATTGGTACGGAGAATTATGGTGCATATTCATATATATATGCAATAGCGCAATACGTAATAATGTTTAGTACGTATGGATTCAATTTTTCTGCAACAAAACAGATCTCTCAATCTCGTACAGATAGTAAAGCCGTATCAAATATATTCAACTCGGTAATAGCAGGAAAATCTTTGATAGCCACGGTTATTACAGTACTATTGTTTTTGTTTAATCGTTGGATTTTCAAAGACCAGATAGGAACTTTGATGTTTGTATTTAGTCTGGGAATGGTTTTGGGCGATATCTTTACACCTGTATGGCTTTTTCAAGGCTTGGAAAGAATGAAGTATATGACGATAGTTAATGCCTCTTCTAAGATTCTGTTTACTATACTGATATTTGTTTTTATTCATGAAACAAATGATTATTATCTACTTATCTTATTGAATTCCTGTGGATATCTGTTGTCCGGTATTCTTAGCATAATGTTGGTATATAAGCAATTTAATATACGTTTGCACAGAGTTAAATGGGGAGATGTTAAACAACAACTAAAAGAGGGAAAAGAGGTGTTCGGTTCAACTTTTGGCATGAATTTATATAGAAATGCCAATGTTATAATCCTTAAACAGTTCGTAACAGACGAAGTAGTAGGAATATATTCTGCGGCAGAAAAAGTGGTAAAAGGGTTCCAGTCAATAATATCACCTGCTGCACAGGCATTATTCCCACATCTGAGCCTGCGTTTTAAGAATAAAAGTCTGCATGAAAATGTTGCGTTGCTCAAGAAAATAGCACTGCCATTTTCAGTAGTCGTTATAATTATTACGGCATTTGTGTATATATTTGCTCCACAGATAACGGATATTTTGTGTGGTGAAGGTTATACAGATTCAATACCATTAGTCCGCATCATGACATTGGTTATCTTATTTGGAGAGATTAACTATCTAGTAGGTATTGTGGGATTGATAAATATGAATGGACAACGATATTTCTTCAGGTCTGTGATGATTGTTGGGGTATTCAGCGTTTTATTCATGTTGTCGTTTTTGCCACTCTATGGAGTAAAAATAGCTGCATGGGCTATGTCTTTAGCAGAAATATTATTATTTTTGCTTTGTATCTTAAGTTTGTATCGTATAAACAAACGTGTATGACGGCAATTATTGTATTGAATTGGAATGGAGCTGACGATACGCTGGCCTGTCTAAATTCGTTGATGAAGGCAGATGGCGATTTTCGCATCTATGTTGTCGATAATGGTTCGTCAGATGATTCTGTATCCCGAATTGAAACATGGATAGGGGAGCATAAGAAACTTGATGCACGGCTAATAGCTTTGGATAGAAATTATGGTTTTGCTCGTGGTAATAACAAGGGAATAGCTGTAGCAGGTCAGGATACACCCGACAGCTATCTGCTACTCAATAATGATACCGAGGTAAGCCCTGATTTTCTTGTCTCTTTGCAGGCTTTTTCCAAACGCAACCCCCAATATCGGATACTTACTCCTAAGATTAATTATTTTTACGATAAACAGAAAGTATGGAATTGTGGAGGTAAACTATTGTTTGGTTTCCGTAAATACTATTGTTCAGAACAACCGGATATGGCAGTGAGGGAGACAGACCATTTGTCTGTTTCATTTGTAACCGGCTGTGCATTGTATTTTTACCCGGAACTACTTGATGAACAGAATAGACTTCTTACAGAGCGTTTCTTTTTTGGCGAAGAGGACTTTGAACTGTCACTACGTATGAAAAAACAGAAAGTGCAGATGGCGTGTGTACTCAACTCGCTGATTTATCATAAGGTGGGAGCTTCCGGCAATAAAATGTATGGATTGGGTAAGGTGTATATGCATTATCTGAATAGATTTATAGATATCCGTATTAATAAGTCCGGACTCTTCTATTATACATGGGCTTTGGTTAATTTGCCGTTTTGTATAAAGCATTTTTATATGTCATCTCACTCTTTATCAAGAACATTGGTTCTAATGAAGCGCTTGTGGAAAGATGCTCGTATAAAAGAAGGAGTTAGTAAAGAGGATTTCGAGGCATTGGTTATTGATAATACCTATTTTGTATGACGATGAAAAAGGAAATATGGGGCTTTTATCCGCCTCCAATAGGAGGAATATCGATATATTGCAAGCGTTTAGTAGAAAAAATGCATGCTAAAGATAATGATGTAGTAATGCGTGATTTTGCACAGTCGGGATATGAAACCCAATGTGTAATAAGCGTTAAGAATAGGCTATGGGAGTTCTTGAAACTGCCATTTGTTGGCAAGAAAATTATTCATGCTCAGTTTACTAATTTTTATCTGTTGTTTTTGCTCTATATTTTTGGCAGGAAACACCATATAGTACTTACGCTTCATAATCGTCGTATTGTACTGCTTGACGGCTGGAAACGTAAAGTGATTAACCGGCTGTTTAGTTGTGTAAAGTACATTATATTCAATGATCCCACTTACACTGAACTGCTTTGCGAGAAATATGATATTAATAAGAAAAAAATAGTATTGTTGCCAACCTATATGGCACCTGAAGAGGGTGAAATGAAAGGCCTGACAACAGAAATAGAGGATTTTATCAGTAAACATGAATATACAATTTCGTCTAATGCCCATAGGGTAATAAACAATGTATTTGGCGATTTGTATGGTATAGACCAATTGATTCATTTGATGAACCGTCTGATTAACGAAGAACGGTTAGATGTAGGAATGGTATTTTGTATCTCTGAAATATTTGATAATGATTATTTTGGCAAATGTTTGTCGAGAATCGATGAATTGGGGCTTTCGGATTATTTCTGTTTTATAGTAAATTCTCCGGTAAATGGTTTCGAAGTATGGTCACATACAGATCTCTTTATACGTGCCACAATGTCAGATATGGAGGGCGTTTCAGTAAAGGAGGCACTTCAATTTGGTACTCCCGTAGTGGCCAGCGATGTTTGTACAAGACCAAAAGAGGCTGTATTGTATAAAACGGGCGATGCAGATGATTTATTTAAAAAGGTCTATCCTTTAATACTTGAGAGGAAACGGGTTGTATATAACCCGGAGATACGTGTAGATGAAGAGGTATTGCGTCTATATTTATCATTGTCATAGTACTATGTCCTTATCGTTATATTATCATACTCTGAAATATCTGAAACGAGAACAACTATTCTTTCAGATATATTATAAAATAGCCGCAAAAGTAACACGTTTCTTATCGCTAAGGACCGATTACACCTGCTACAAAAAGGGAAATCCTGTAGAATTGAAAGATTACCCAAAGAAACCTGTGTCTTATGAAGGTGACAATGTATTCTGTCTTTTGAATCTCACACACCGTTTTAATGGGAAATGGGATGATTGTTCGCAGGGAGAACTTTGGCGATATAATCTGAACTATATGGACTTTTTGTTACAGCCTGGTATGAGTGTAACAGATGGTTATGGTTGGATTGAACGTTTTATTGATGATATTGCTGACAATCAAATAGCAAATGACCCATATCCGATATCACTACGCGGAATTAACTGGATAAAGTTTGTCTCTTTACACATTGAGGAATTGTCTTTCGAACAAATGAAAAAGATTGACACATCTCTTTATTCACAATATAAACTGTTGAGTAAACGTACCGAGCGTCATTTGTTGGCCAATCATTATCTTGAAAATGGTTTCTCTTTGCTTTTTGCGGCTATATATTTTCGTGATGCTGATTTTTGGCAGAAAGCAAAGCATATAGTAGTGAGCCAACTGAAAGAGCAGATTCTTTCCGATGGAGCTCATTTTGAATTAAGCCCGATGTATCATTGTGTAATATTGGAACGCCTGCTCGATTGTTGTAACCTTCTATCGGTAACTGATAATAGTCTGTTTGTTGAATTGGAGACTACAAAGATGTTTTTGTATGGTAAGGCTTCGGAAATGCTCGCCTGGCTCGATGCAATTGTAGTGGCCAATGATACATTACCTCTGCTCAACGATGCAGCGAACGGAGTAGTCTTTTCACCATCAGTGTTGCGAGAGTATGCAAATAGTTTACATATAGAGTGGCATAAAGGAGAACTGAATGTTTCCGGATATCGTCATATAACACGTTCTGCTTATGAGACCATTATAGATATAGCTCCTCTCGGTGTTTCTTATAATTTAGGTCATGCACATGCCGACACTTCAAATTTTTTGCTTTGGGTAAGGAATCGTGCGTTGTTGGTGGATACGGGTACTTCTACATACAATAATTGTGAACGGCGCAACTATGAACGTTCTACAATGGCGCACAATGCGGTAGTAGTGGATGGCGGGAATTCTTCTAAAGTGTGGGGCGCGTTTCGTTGTGCTCAACGTGCGAATGTCAATATTTTGGACGATACTTCTGTCTCCTGTTCAATGAGCCATAACGGATATAATAATAAAGGTGTAACATGCTTGCGTCAATATATCTGTAGAGAAGATAGAATGGAGGTAATTGATACTGTGTCGGGAGGACATATTCGTAGTGCAGTGGCATATTTTCATTTAGCTCCTGAAGTACAGGTGTTGGACGTATCAGACAATGCAATCGTCACAGATTGTGCATCGTTTTATTTTGAAAACAGCTGCGCTATAGATATTGTTCAGATGGAAGTGGCCGAGGAGTATAATATTCTGAGTTCCTCGCAATGTATTCAAGTAACGTTCGATAGTACTTTGCGTACGATTATTGCTGACTTTCAATAGATGTGTGAATATTTATCATTAATTTTGTGAATAAAACGTATATTATATATGAAGCAGATAATTCAAGACCTGAAATCAGGTGCTACTATTTTGGAAGAAGTGCCCGTTCCTAATGTAAAAGCAGGCTGTGTGCTTATCAGGACTACTCGTTCATTGGTGTCGCTTGGTACCGAGCGTATGTTGGTAGAGTTCGGTAAGGCAAATCTTATTGATAAAGCCCGTCAGCAGCCTGATAAGGTTAAACAGGTGTTAGATAAGTTGAAAACAGATGGCATTCAACCAACTTTGGAAGCCGTTTTTAATAAATTAGGTCAACCACTTCCATTAGGCTACTGTAATGTGGGACGTGTAATAGCAGTAGGTAAGGGGGTGACGGAATTTGTAGTAGGTGACCGCGTAGCTTCAAATGGTAATCATGCTGAGTATGTATGTGTACCTAAGAATCTGGTAGCTAAGGTGCCTGATAATGTTTCAGATGAAGAGGCCGCATTTACGGTAATAGGTTCCATAGGTCTTGAAGGAATACGTTTGTTTAAACCCGAGCTGGGCGAAACTGTAGTTGTTACAGGACTTGGTTTGATAGGTTTGGTAGTAAGTCAATTGCTGATGGCCAATGGATGCCGGGTAATTGGTATAGACTTTGACCAGGAGAAGGTTGATATGGCTGCTTCGAAAGGTGTGCTGGCAATTAATCCCGGAAAAGGTGTCGATCCGGTAAAATTTGTAGAAGAAGTGACAAATAGCATTGGTGTAGATGGTGTTATCATTACGGCATCTGCAAAGACTGATGAGGTGATGCATCAAGCCTGTGAGATGTGTCGCAAGCGTGGTCGTATCATTCTGGTTGGTGTGGTAGGGCTTAATCTTCGTCGAGACGATTTTTATAAGAAGGAACTCTCTTTCCAGGTCTCTTGCTCCTATGGTGCAGGACGTTATGATGAAGAGTATGAGAATAAGGGGCATGATTATCCATTACCTTATGTTCGTTGGACCGAGAAACGTAATTTTGAAACAATCCTTCATGCTATCTCTACCGGTGGATTGGATGTGAAGTCCCTAATAACCGAAGAGGTAGAACTGAAAGATTACATAGAGATTTATGGAGATATGCGCAAGCATGGTTCTATCGCCTCTATTTTGAAGTATCCTGATGAAATGAGCATAGAGCGTGTGGTGACTATAGAAGGTGCATCGTTTAAGGCCGGCAATGGTAAAATAGGCATTATTGGTGCCGGTAACTATACTTCCAGTACGGTAATCCCGGCATTGAAAAAGGCTGATGCTACAATCAAATATATAGCAAGTGCAGGTGGACTCAATGCCAAAATATTGGCAAAGAAAGCAGGTGCTGAATGTGCTACATCAGATTATTATGAGATTTTGAACGATAACGAGGTAGATATGGTAATTATTACTACGCGCCATAATCTTCATGCAAAGATTGTGTTGGAAACATTGCGTTCCGGCAAAAGTGTCTTTGTGGAGAAACCACTATGCTTGAATAAGGAAGAACTTGCGGAAATTAAAGAGGTGTATGAAAATGCTCCCAAAGGTGTTACTCTGACAGTGGGATTTAATCGCCGTTTTTCACCATTTGCTATCAAATTGAAACAGTTGG
>JAFYMP010000102.1 GCA_017556585.1 Bacteroidaceae bacterium | reverse complement strand
GAGCCAATGCCGCCTTGTGTCTTCTGTCCTAAATCCAAAAAAATATTATCGTTACTATGGATTTAAAAACCAATCATTACAAAATGAAATAATTTAGCTACTATTGCTAAGCCTATTTAATAAACTCTTTATAAAGACGTCGGGATGTGGCATGGTGGAGTTAAGGATATAGAAGTTTAGTAATAGGGTGTATTTGTTTCGGTTCCGCCAAAACTAGTTTTGGCTTCTTCCCCCTCGTAGTCTCTTTCGTTCCTACGAGGTACCCGCTCACGAGTCGCGGGCGACCACGCCTCACAAACACACCCTATTACTCCACTCAAATTACTTCTTCGGTATTTTTCTCACAGATAGTCCTTCAGTTTCCACTACTATTAGGGTATTTGCTTGGAGCCAATGCCGCTTTGTGTCTTCTCTCCTAAATCCAAAAATCTATTATTCCTACTACAATTTTTCAAAAACCATCGTTACAAAAAAACAATATCTACTATTACAAAACCTATTTATGACTCTTTATAAAGACGTCGGGATGTGTAATAGTGGAGTTAAGGATATAGCTGTTTAGTAATAGGGTGTATTTGTTTCGGTTCCGCCAAAACAAGTTTTGGCTTCTTCCCCCCTCGTAGTCTCTTTCGTTCCTACGAGGTACCCGCTCACGAGTCGCGGGCGACCACGCCTCACAAAAACACCCTATTACTATTCCGTAATTGTAGCGGTATTCCGCTACTCACAGATAGTCCTTCAGTTTCCACTACTATTTGGTGTATTCGGAGCCAATGCCGCCTTGTGTCTTCTGTCATAAATCCAAATATACCCTATTGCTATTTCGTAGTTGTAATGTAATCCGCTTCTCATAGATTTCATGGTGGTATAATAAGAGCTGTTTGTAAATAGTATGGAGTGTATATAAAAAGTGACCGACAGAAAATTATGGAGAGCAAATTTACTGTCGGTCTGGTGAATTCATAGTATTGTACGAGATTATCCCATTTTCTGAACGATATTAATAGAGTTGCTTTAGGAATATCGATGTTTTGTATTGTACAATTGTATTTCTATTTCTCTTTATCTGTTCCTTTTTTTATAGTTATACATAGTTTCTGAAAGTTTTAAAGGATGTCGTTTTAAACTGTCTGTATCCCTTTTTCTTTCTATTACAAATTTACGCTTTTACTAAAATTTATGCAAATTTAAGTGTTGACAAAAGTGTGGAAATTCATTAAGATTTGGGTCAAAATCATTAAGATTTGTACCTTTCTTCTGATACAGATTTTTTTGTCTGTTTAAATGGATGTTTATTCTAATTTTATGCGTGTATTTTCTTCTTAATAGGGCTCTTTTGATTCTATCTTATTAATTTGATTTTAATGTCTGTTTTATTGAAGCTAGATATTTTATAAACCGGACTGTAATGTGATATTTCGTTATGATTTATGTCATCAATTAGAATGAGTTCATGAGAAATTAAAAAAAATGCCGGTAGAAAATTATGGAGAGTGAATTTTCTACCGGCTTGGTGTTTTAACAAGGTATTGTACAAAACTATTCCACTATTTGAACGATATTAACAGAGTTATTACAGGAATAATTTTAATCGGTATGTACAATTATAAATTTTGCTTTCTTATTCTAACCTGTTTTTTTGCCTTAATTATTTTTAATGTTTTACTTCATAATACCAACTGGAAAGGTTTGTGCTTTGTATTGTTTATTCCCTTTCTTTATCTATTACAAATTTACTTCTTTTATGAGTTATATACAAATTGAAGTGTTGCAAAAAGTGTGGAAATGCATTAAGATTTGGGTCAAAATGATTAAGATTTGTGTCATTGTGTAAAAATAATCATCTAAATATGTTCAATTTGATATTTATTCTGTTTTTATACGTGCCTATTTGTGGATTTTCACTACCTTTAAACAAAAATAATGAAGATGAAAAAGGTAACGTTATTATCAGTTTTTTTGCTTTTATGTGTGGCAATTTTTGCTCAGTATCCAACTCCAAATTCTGTTATAGAGTTGTGGCCTAATGGCGCTCCAACAGATAATGGTTTAACTGGCCCTGAAAAAGATTATGGCGATCACGTATCGAATGTTACTAAACCAACTCTTTCTATTTTCTTGCCGGAGAAATGTAATGGTCTGGCTATTTTGGTTTGTCCCGGTGGTGGATATGTTGATGTATGGAATGGTGGCGAAGGCTTTTCACTTGCTGACTGGTACACAAATCAAGGAATAGTTTATGCAGTTTTAAAGTATCGTCTTCCTAATGGACATAATGAGGTCCCATTGGACGATGTGCATAGAGCAATGGATATATTGAATGAGAAAAAAAATGAATATGGTTTTAAAAAGTTAGGAATACAAGGTTGCTCTGCAGGTGGACATTTGGCTGCTACAGCTTCAACACATTTTGATACTCCGGAGCATCGTCCTGATTTTCAGATTTTGTTCTATCCTGTAATAACTGCAGATTTGTCTTTCTCTCATCATGGATCGGTTTATAATCTATTAGGTAAAGAACCTTCTGCAGAAATGATAGAATTATACAGTAACGAGAAACAGGTTACAAAAGATACTCCGCCGGCATTTATTATGGCTAATTCTGATGATGGTTTAGTACCAGTAAAGAATAGTATTGAATATTACAATGCGTTACAAGCAAATAGGGTGTCGGCAACATTGCATGTTTATCCGGTAGGTGGTCATGGATGGTTCGCAAATAGTAATTTTGTATATGCTGAACAGTGGAAAAGTGATTTAAAACAATGGCTGAACCAGATTGTTAAAACCTTGCAGTGATTCTTTGTAGTTATGCAAACAAAGAGATGGTATTACACTATGGCCGATTATATGGCTACTATTTTTCCCGGAAAAATACAGAAAATAGCCATAAATGCAAATCTCGGTTGTCCAAATAGAGATGGAACAATAGGTACGGGGGGCTGTATATATTGTAATAATGCATCTTTTAACCCCGCGTATGCACATAAATCTAAAGGTAGTATAACCAAACAATTAGAAGATGGTGTCGCTTTTTTTAGTAAGAAGCAGGCAGCTTATGGATATCTTGCCTATTTTCAGTCATATACGAATACTTATGCTGATACGGAAAAACTGATAGAACTCTATGAAGAGGCTTTAGCATTCCCGGGTGTAGTAGGTCTTGTAGTAGCAACACGTCCTGATTGTATCTCGAATACTTTGATGGAATATTTTGCAAAACGTTTTGGAAATCTTGCAGAGGAAAATCATCCATATTTATTAGTGGAAATAGGGGTGGAATCGACCTGTAATGAAACACTTGAGCGTATCAATAGAGGGCATACTTATGAATGTGCGGTTTCTGCAATTAATACCTTATATAATATAGGGGTGTCAGTAGGTGTGCATATAATATTGGGGCTCCCCGGTGAAAGCAGAGAAATGATGCTCAGTCATGCAACAAAAATATCTAAGTTGCCTATTTCTACCATTAAGTTGCATCAACTGCAAATTATTAAGAATACCCCTTTGGCTGCGTTGTATATGCAAGATAGAAACTTTGTTCAACTATTTACTCCGGAAGAGTATGCGCATATTGTAGCTGATTTTATCCGTATATTACCAGGTAATATAGCATTTGATAGATTTGTATCGGAAACGCCACCATCAATGCTTATAGCTCCATCCTGGGGAATAAAACCATACAAGTTTACAGAAATGGTTGAAGGGTGCTTAAAACCGGAAAAGTTATAATTTTATATAAAAAATAGCATATAAATGGTTTTCTTTGTGTAAGTTTGTAGCTAATTGTGAAAAAAAGTATTAAAACAGATATGGATAAGTATAAATGGAATTTTACCACAATAGGTGGTGTTACCAGAGTTTGTATTGATGATGGACAGGCTATTGCTCATTTGAATGAGTTGGATCAAAAATTATGGACTGTACTGAGTTGTCCGGTTCAGGCAATAGAATTAGACAAAAAAACATTAGATATTTTAGATTCTAATGGTGATGGCAAAATTCATGTTAATGAAATGGTTGCTGCATCACAGTGGCTTACAAAGATTATCAATGATCCTGATTTGTTGTTAAAGAAGGATGATTTCATTCCATTATCGGCATTTAATGAAGATGATGCAGAAGGAAAGCAACTAAAGGCATCGGCAATTCAGATTTTGAAGAATCTTGGATTAGAAAAAGATAGTATTTCTATAAGTGATACTGCCGATAGCATAGCAATCTTCTCAAAGACAAAGTTTAATGGCGATGGTGTAATAACCGATTTCTCTACAGAAGATGCAGAGTTGAAGGCTGTAATAGCAGATTGTATTGCTACTACCGGTGGTACAATGGATAGAAGCGGTGATAACGGAATTACAGCAGATCAGATAGAGCAGTTCTATGCAGCGCTGCAACAATATAAGGCTTGGAAAGATGCTGCCGGCGATGCTGAATTCCCGTATGGAGAAAACACCGAAGCTGCGCTTCAGGCATGTCTTGCTGTTAAAGATAAGGTGGCTGATTACTTTATGAGATGTAAATTGGCTGCATTTAATTCAGATAGTACTGCAAAACTTGATGCTACAGCAGAAAGAATAGCAACAATAAGTGATAAGGATTTGTCACTTTGTAATGATGAAATTGCACAGTATCCTTTGGCACGTGTTACTGCAGCAGGTGAACTTCCTGTTAATGAGAGCGTAAACCCGGCTTGGCAGTCTGCAATTGCCAAACTCAAAGCATTAGTGCTTGATGTTGATTATCCAGACGCAACTGTAATAACAGAGGCTGAATGGAATACTATACTTTCAAAGTTTGCTGCCTATACCGCATGGAAATCAGCTAAGGCAGGTGATATAGTAGAAAAGTTAGGCTATGATAGAATCTCTGAACTATTAAATAACAACAAGAAAGAGGCATTGCTTGCTATTGTTGCAGAAGATAAAGCATTGGAATGTGAAGCTAATGCAATTGATGCTGTAGATAAGTTGTTGCACTTATATAGAGATTACTATACTTTGCTATGTAATTTTGTTACATTCAGTGAATTCTACAAACCTAAATCAAAGGCACTCTTCTTGGCTGGTAATCTGTTTATTGACCAACGCTGCTGTGAACTTTGTATAAAAGTTCCTGATATGGCAAAGTCTGCTGCTTCTTCAAGTTTAAGCGGTATGTATATTCTTTATTGTGATTGCGTGGCTAAACATAGTGCTGCAAAGATGACTATTGCTGCAGTGATTACCGATGGTGATATAAACGATTTGCGAGTTGGTAAGAACGCAATATTCTACGATAGAGATGGTAAGGATTGGGATGCTACAGTAGTTAAAATAGTAGATAATCCAATTAGCATAAGACAGGCATTCTTCTCTCCATATAGAAAAATGGCAGAGGCTGTAGAGAATACAATCAATAAGTTTGCAGCAGAAAAAGATGCTAAGATAATGAAAGATGCAACAAGCAAGATTTCTGCAGCTCCTGCCGCTGCGGCAGCAGGAACAGCACCGGCAGAGGTTAAACCTCCTTTTGATATAGCTAAGTTTGCCGGTATCTTTGCTGCAATTGGTATGGCATTAGGAGCCTTAGGAACAGCATTGGCAACAGTATTTGATAAGTTTATAGATTTATCTATTTGGCAGGTATTGTTGGTTATTGTTGTATTGTTGCTTGTAATTTCAGGACCTTCTATGTTAATGGCAAAGATGAAATTGCGTAAGCGCGATTTATCTCCGCTACTCAATGCTAATGGTTGGGCAATGAACGCCAAGGTGAAGGTGAATGTTAAGTTTGGTGCTACATTGACTAAACTTGCAAAGTTGCCAATGATGCCAGTAAAAGCAGACCCATTTGCCGATAAAGAGATGCCAAAATGGAAAAAGTGGACTATAACCATATTTGTAGCACTTGTAGCTATTTTTGCAATTCTATTCTTTAATAACAAACTTTCTTGTTTTGGTTTAGAGTGGAATAAGAATAATAAAGAGGAGGCTCCAGTAGAGGTTGTAGAGCAGGTTGAAGAAGATATTACTATAACTGAATAAGCAGATTAGGATTATGTTTGATGCATTGATACCTATATTGATTGTTATTGCAAACATTCTAACATTATTTGATCTTATAATGTATAGAAAGGATCTTGACAAGATGAAAATAATTTTGTGGTGTATAATTATATGGGTACTCCCAATTTTAGGTATGGTAATTTATTACTTCTCAAAGTTTGCGATAAGTAGAAAATAATAAAAAGAAATGCAGGGCTGAAAAGTCCTGCATTTTGTTTTAGTTGCGGAGGAAGGATTCGAACCTCCGGCCTTTAGGTTATGAGCCTAACGAGCTACCTCTGCTCCACTCCGCGATGTTTTGATGATGCAAAGGTAGTTCTTTTATTTTGTTACTGCAAATTTTTTCTGTTTTAATTCATTTGTGATACACAGATTTTGTACTTTTGTAAAACTTTTCTTGCTGTATATAGAAAAATGAAGAAAGAGAAAACAAGAAAACAGTTGATAGAAGCAGCAAAACTTCTTTTTATAAGAAAGGGTTTTGATAATACCACAATGAGTGATATTGCAACAGAATCGGGCCTGTGCAGGCGTACTCTATATTCATATTATGAAAGCAAAATAGATGTTTATCAAGCTGTAGTTTCAAATGAAATGTCAAAGGTATTAGAGCGATTAAAGTTGGTTGCTGCTCTTGATATGCCCATTCAGCAGAAAATAATGGAACTGATATATGCTCATTTTAAAGTACTAAAAGAGGTGATAGATAACAATGGTACATTGAAATCATCTTTCTTTAGAAATATCTGGTATTTGGAGCATTTTAGAAAAGATTTTGATGAACAAGAAAAGTTAATCCTGCAGAGTGTTATAATGGAGGGGAAATCCATGGGAGTGTTTCACGTAGGTAACGTAAAACGTGCTGCAGATGTAATTAATTACTGTATGCGTGGATTTGAAGTGCCTTACATTAGTGGCAGATTGTGGAGGGGGAATACAAAGGAAGAGATAAAACAAGATACACAAAAAATGGTCTTTGGGGCATTAGGTTGTGTGGATAAATTTTAAAACAATAAGTAATGGAACAGTTAAAAGGAAAAGTTGCACTAATAACAGGCGCAACAAGAGGAATAGGTTATGCAATGGCTAAATGCTTTGCTGCCGAAGGTGCGGAGATAGCATTTACTTATGTGAACAGTGTTGAACGTGCAAATCAAGTTGAACAGGAACTTGCAGAACTTGGTGTTAAAGCAAAAGGTTTTCAGTCTGATGCGGCAAGTTTTGAAAATGCAAATCAAGTAGTAGAGTCGGTTGTCAAGGAGTTTGGCAAAATAGATATATTGGTAAATAATGCAGGAATAACAAAAGATGGACTATTGCTTAGAATGAACGAACAGCAGTGGGACGATGTATTGGATACAAATCTGAAGTCTGCATTTAATTATGTACGCGCCTGCGCACCACTAATGATGCGTCAGCGTAGCGGTAATATACTATCAGTATCGTCAGTAGTAGGTATTCATGGCAATGCAGGGCAAGCCAATTATGCAGCATCTAAGGCAGGATTGGTAGGCTTTACCAAATCTATAGCAAAAGAACTTGCTACTCGTGGTATAAGAGCCAATGTTATAGCCCCTGGTTTTATAATGACTGAGATGACAGGCAAATTTGATGAAAAGATGCTTGCTGAATGGTGTAAGGGAATCCCTATGCAGCGAGGTGGCGACGTAGAAGAGGTGGCAAAAGCCGCACTGTTTTTAGTTTCTGATCAATCATCGTACATCACCGGCCAAGTTTTGCAGGTTGATGGCGGTATGAGTATGTAATGAAGGTACTTTACGAAGATAATCATATTATAATAGTATCTAAAAGTACGTCCGAAATAGTTCAGGGCGACAAGACTGGTGATATACCTCTGTCAGATACTGTGGCTGCTTATTTAAAGGAGAAATACAATAAGCCGGGTAACGTCTTTGTGGGAGTTGCTCATAGGTTGGACAGACCTGTTAGCGGAGTGGTTGTGTTTGCCAAAACAAGCAAGGCTTTGTCCAGATTGAATGATATGTTCAGGGTAGGTAAGGTGGATAAACGTTATCTTGCCATAGTAAAAAACAGACCACAAGAGATAGAGGCAGAATTGGTACATTATCTGGTCCGTAATGAACAGAAGAATCGTTCTTTTGCATATAACAAGGAGGTGCCCGGAAGTAAAAAATCTATCTTGAAATATCGTTTGGTAGGTAGTTCTACAAACTATAATCTGTTAGAAATAGAACTGATGACAGGTCGTCATCATCAGATTCGTTGTCAACTTTCTAAGATGGGTATGCCCATAAAGGGTGATTTAAAATATGGTGCAGAGCGTTCCAATCCTGATGGTGGAATATCTCTGCACGCATACTATATCTGTTTTGAACATCCGGTATCGCACAAACAGATATGTGTAAGTGCCCCGTTACCGGACGATAATTTGTGGCGTAGCTTTACTGCGCAGGCGCAGGCTCTGTTGCCTGAGGGTTGTCTATAAGTGTAGCTTTTATAATCTTTACGTCAGGACTGGGACGATAGTTCTTGTCTGTGTGCATCTGTGTTATAGCTTCTACAACTTCTATACCCTCTATTACTTCTCCAAATACGGTGTAGAAACCATCAAGAGTTGGTGCACCACCTATACTTTTGTAGGTCTCTATCTGTTCTGCAGAGTATTTGAAGACCGGACGTGTTGCCATAATTTTATCGGTTTCCTTATTTAGCTTGTCATTGAGTACACTTATCTTGTTGTTATATTTCTTTTCGCGATACTCCATAATCTCTTTTGCATAAGGTTGTGTAAGTGAGTCCTTAACAGCTTTATAATAGCGCTTGTTAATCTTCTCTTCTTGATTTGCCAGAGTTTTATCGCTGCTCTTTGTTCCTGTTATGATATAGAACTGCTGGCTTGTAGAGAAATTGAACTGTCTCAAACTTGCCTGACCTACAGCGCCGCGCTTGTGATAGAATTTGGTGGGTTGTATTTCTGACATAATGGTGTCGTTTTCTTCGTCAACTCCAAGCACTGTACCCGGTTTTGCTCCTCTTGATTTTGGATCGCCAGCCTGTACTTTGTAATTCTTTTGTACACCAAAGAAAAGCTGTCCGTCGTAAATACCTTTTCGAACCTGTTTTACCATGTTGTGACGGTGCAAAGGAGTCTCTCTGTACAACTTTACAATAAAATTTCCTTTTGATGTTTCAAACAACACAAACTGATCTGCATCTACTATTATTGTATCTGCGTCAACCTCTTCTACACTGTTATTACCTTTGCTTTGACAACCTGTAAGCAAGGTAAAAAACGTAAACACTGATAATACTGTAAAAAACCTTTTCATATTAAGTGAATTATTATTGAAACAAAAGTATGAAAAATGTAACTTTGCAACAAATTTACTTAAAGATAAAAATAATGAAACCTACACTTGTTGTTTTGGCTGCCGGTATGGGTAGTCGCTATGGAGGTCTTAAGCAGCTTGATGCATTAGGCCCCAGTGGTGAAACTATAATGGATTATTCAGTGTTCGATGCCATCAGAGGTGGTTTCGGCAAAGTGGTATTTGTTATCAGAAAAGATTTCGAAGACGATTTTCGTAAATTGGTTCTGAGTAAATACGAAGGACACGTAGAGACAGAAGTTGTATTCCAGAGTGTAGATAAACTTCCAGAGGGATTTGTTTGTCCCGAAGAGAGAACAAAACCTTGGGGTACAAATCATGCAGTTTTAATGGCTAAAGATGTGGTAAACGAACCTTTCTGTGTAATCAATGCCGATGATTTCTATGGTAAAGATGCATTTGCAGTTATGGGTAAGTTCCTATCTGATTTACCGGAGGGTGCAAAGAATACCTATTCAATGGTGGGATTCCGTGTAGCTAATACTTTGAGTGAAAATGGTAAGGTATCTCGTGGCGTTTGCGAAGTTAATGCAGAAGGTAACTTGGTTACCGTTGTAGAGCGTACAGAGATAGTACGTCAGGAGAGTGGTGATGTTTGCTACAAAGACGAAGAAGATTGGGTAATGATTCCTGATAATACTCCAGTTTCAATGAATGTATGGGGCTTTACTCCTGATTATTTTGACTATTCAGAAGAGTATTTCAAGGTCTTCCTAAGAGAAAACATAGACAAACCAAAATCAGAGTATTATATACCTTTGATGGTGAATGAACTGATAACCAACGGTACTGCTACAGTACAAGTGTTAGATACCACATCAAAGTGGTTCGGTGTAACATACGCTGCAGACCGTCCCGATGTAGTGGCAAAAATACAGGAGTTGGTGAACGAAGGTACCTATCCTTCAAAACTATTTTCATAAGATACGGTCAATAAGGAATGCTTTCTGTAGAGAATCTAAAGGTTGAATTTGGAGCCAAACCGTTGTTCGATGGCGTCAGCTATGTAGTTGGCGACAAAGATCGTATTGCACTTGTTGGTAAGAATGGTGCCGGTAAATCTACAATGCTCAAGATTATTGCAGGTATTCAGCAACCAACCTCAGGAGTAGTTGCAATACCTAATGAGATGACCATAGGTTATCTGCCGCAGGTAATGAAACTTACAGATTCAACTACTGTTAGAGAAGAGACTCAAAAGGCATTTGAAGAGATACATAAACTGCAAACTGAAATAGAAAATCTGAACAATCAGCTTGTAGAGCGTACCGATTACGAAAGTGAAGAGTATCAGGCACTGATAGACCGTTTTACCCGCGAGAGCGAACGCTATCAGATGATGGGCGGTGGTAATTATCAGGCTCAGTTGGAGCAGACATTGCTTGGTTTGGGATTCAGACGCACAGATTTGGACAGACCTACCAGTGAATTCAGTGGAGGCTGGAGAATGCGAATAGAATTAGCAAAACTGCTTCTGCGCGCTCCATCGCTTTTGTTGCTTGACGAACCCACCAACCATCTGGATATAGAGAGTATTCAGTGGCTGGAAGATTTTCTTGCTAAACGTAGCGGGGCTGTTATACTGGTTAGTCACGATAGGGCTTTTATTGGTCATGTAACCAATAGGACTATTGAAATATCTTGTGGTAAAATTTATGACTACAAGGTTAAATACGACGAATTTGTAGTACTTCGTAAGGAGCGTAGAGAACAGCAACTGCGAGCATACGAAAATCAGCAAAAGGAGATAGCCGATGCAAAGGAATTCATAGAGCGTTTCCGCTATAAACCCACAAAAGCTGTTCAGGTACAGAGTAGAATTAAGGCGCTTGAAAAGATTGTTCCCATAGAGATTGACGGAATAGATAATAAAGCGATGCATCTGAAATTCCCGCCTGCCATACGCAGTGGAAACTATCCTGTAATTTGCGAAGGTGTAGCAAAATCTTACGATTCACACACCGTCTTCAGTAACGTGGACTTAACTATCAAACGTGGCGAAAAGGTTGCATTTGTAGGCAGAAACGGTGAAGGTAAAACAACACTGGTAAAGTGTATTATGAGCCAGATACCGTACGATGGTAGTTTGACCATAGGTCATAATGTACAGATAGGGTATTATGCACAGAACCAGGCACAGTTGTTAGAAGATGAACTAACTGTTTTTGATACAATAGACAATGTAGCTACCGGTCCAATCAGAACTCGCATAAACGACATTCTGGGCGCTTTTATGTTTGGTGGAGAAGAGAACCAGAAAAAGGTTAAGGTTCTTTCCGGTGGAGAACGTAGCCGTTTGGCTATGATAAGATTGCTGCTTACGCCTGTTAATCTTTTAATTCTGGACGAACCTACCAACCATCTGGATATGGCATCGAAAGATGTTCTTAAAGAGGCTATTCAGGCTTTTGACGGAACTGTAATTGTGGTTAGTCACGATAGAGAATTCTTAGATGGACTGGTAGATAAAGTCTATGAATTTGCCGATGGTAAGGTGCGTGAACATTTAGGCGGAATATATGATTTCCTACGCAAGAAAAATTTAGACTCTTTGGCAGACATAGGTCAGATGCGTGGCGCAGAACAACCTGTAAAAGAGAATAAATCAAGTGAGGGTAAGGGCGATTATCTGGCACAAAAAGAGTTAGAAAAGAAAAAAAGAAAGATAGAGAAACGTATAAAAGAGTGTGAAGCAGAAGTAGATAGAATATCGGCATCCATAAAAGAGATGGAAGAGTGGCTTTCTACTCCTACAGGCGCACAAAACCAAGCTATGTTTGAAGCATACGGCAAATTAAAAGCCGAATTGCAAGAGGCTGAATCCAAATGGGAAGAGGCAATGCTTGAAAGTGAGAATAATTAAATAGTATAATATGAAAAAGTATTTATTCATTATTGCAGCATTGACACTATCAATGACTGCTTGTACAAACAAAAAAATGGATGCAGGAATAAGACTTGAGAACTTAGACAAGAGTGCAAAACCGGGTGATAACTTTTATCAATTTGCCAACGGTGGTTGGATGGAAAATAACCCAATCACAGCAGAATATTCAAGATTCGGTAGCTTTGATAAATTGGCAGAAGATACTCGCGAACAGTTAAAGGAACTGATTGATAGTATAGCTGCGGCAGAAAATGAGTATGGAACAAACGCTCAGAAGATTGCCGATTTGTACAATATGGTTTTGGATACAGCCAGAAGAAATGCTGAAGGAATAGAACCACTTAAGCCATATATTGCAAGAATTGAGGCTATTAATAACCGTTCTGAAATCTTTAAAGAGATGACAGCGCTGGATTTCTATGGCGTAGGCGGTCTGTTTGGTATGGGTATCGGTGCCGACATGATGGATAGCAAGATGAACATAGTTTCAATAGGTCAGGGTGGTCTTTCATTAGGTGAAAAAGAGTACTATTTAGATAACGACGAAGCTACTGTAAAGATACGCGAAGCATTCAAACAGCATATAGTAAGAATGTTCCGGCTATTTGGATATAGCGAAGCTGAATCGCAGAAAAAGATGGAATCTGTAATGCGCATAGAGACCCGTATAGCAGAAAAATCTTACAGTAATGTGCAGTTGCGCGATCCTGCTGCAAACTATCATAAGATGACATACGCTGAACTTAAAAAAGAGTTCAAAGGTATAGATTGGGATATGCTGTTCTCAACATTTGGAATGGAGGGTGTAGAGGAGGTTGATATGAATCAGCCGGAACCTCTTCATGAAGTTGAAGCTATACTTGCCAATGCATCTGTAGAAGATTTGAAGAACTTGATGCTGTGGCAGCTTATAGATGCAAATGCTTCATCGCTGACAACAGAAATAGACGAAGCAAACTTTGATTTCTACGGTCGTGTAATGAGCGGTCAGCAGGAGCAAAAACCTTTGTGGAAACGTGCAACAAGCACCGTAAGCGGTTGGATGGGCGAAGCTATTGGTCAGCTTTATGTAGCAAAACATTTCCCACCTGCAGCAAAAGAGAGAATGGAGAAACTTGTTGCTAATTTACAGGTGGCTCTTGGTGAAAGAATAGATGCACAGGACTGGATGAGCGCAGAAACAAAGGCAAAGGCTCACGAAAAATTGGCTACATTCTATGTGAAAATTGGTTATCCGGACAAGTGGCAGGATTATTCAAAATTGGTGATAGACCCATCAAAATCATTCTTTGAAAATTCAGTTGCGGCGCAGAAGTTCTTCTGGGCAGATCATGTAGAGAAGAAATTTAAGAAACCGGTAGATAATACAGAGTGGTTTATGACTCCACAGACTGTAAATGCATACTATAACCCAACAACAAACGAAATCTGCTTCCCTGCAGGTATCTTGCAGTATCCTTTCTTTGATATGAATGCCGATGATGCCTTTAACTACGGTGCTATAGGTGTGGTTATAGGACACGAAATGACTCACGGATTTGATGATCAGGGACGTCAGTTTGATAAGGACGGAAACTTTACAGATTGGTGGACAGCCGAAGATGCTGATAAGTTCAAACAGAAGGTTCAGGTAATAATTGACCATTTCGATAAGATAGAGGTTCTGCCGGGATTGAATGCAAACGGTACACTTACACAAGGTGAAAATATTGCAGACCACGGCGGTTTGATGATAGCATATCAGGCATTTAAAAATGCAACTAAAGATGCTCCATTAGAAGATAAATTAGGCTTTACTCCTGAACAGCGTTTCTTCCTGGCTTATTCTGCTGTATGGGCAAGTCAGATACGCGAAGAAGAGATACGTAATCTTACTAAGAGCGATCCTCATTCATTGGCATATTGGAGAGTAAATGGAACTCTGCCACATATCGATCAGTGGTATGAAGCATTCAATGTTCAGCCGGGTGATTCACTTTACATAGCTCCGGAAAAGAGAGCAAGTATCTGGTAATTTGTGAAACAGGTAAGAGACATAGAACTTCTGGCTCCTGCAAAAAATCCGGAGTGCGGAATAGAGGCAATAAAGCACGGCGCCGATGCAGTTTACATCGGTGCCGATAGCTTTGGTGCTCGTGCTGCAGCGGGTAACAGTATAGAGGATATTGCCAGATTGGTAGAATATGCTCACAATTATTATGCCAGAGTCTATGTAACTGTAAATACCATTCTTAAAGAAGAAGAATTAGAAACAGCCCAAAAACTAATTTGGGAACTTTACAAAATTGGGGTAGATGCTATACTGGTACAGGATATGGCAATTTTGCAGATGCAACTGCCTCCAATAGCACTCCATGCAAGTACGCAGGCCGATGTGCGAAGCGTGGAAAAGGTACGTTTTCTTGCAGAAGCAGGATTTAGCAGGGTGGTTTTGGCACGCGAATTGTCATTGGACGAAATCATAGCAATTCATAATGCCTGTCCCGATGTGGAGCTGGAATGTTTTGTACACGGTGCATTGTGTGTAAGTTATAGCGGACAGTGTTATGCATCACAGTACTGTTTTGGACGTAGTGCCAACCGTGGCGAATGTGCACAGTTCTGTCGTTTGCCATTCAGTATAACCGACGCAGAAGGCAATCTTCTGATACAAGAGAAATTTCCGTTGTCTCTGCGTGATATGAACAGATTGCAACAAATAGAGAAACTGCTTGATGCGGGTGTGGTATCGTTTAAGATAGAGGGTAGATTAAAAGATCTTACATACGTTAAGAATGTTACAGCAGCGTATAGAAAAGAGATAGATAAGATTCTGAAACGTAGAGTAGAATATGCCAGAGCATCATCAGGGTTTGTTGAATATAATTTTGAACCTCAGCCTGAAAAGAGTTTTAACAGAGGCTTTACAGAGTATTTCCTTAACGGAAGAGATAATTCGGTGTGGTCATTAGATACTCCAAAAGCGGTAGGTGAACCTATGGGACGCGTAAGAGTATGCGGAAGAAACTGGCTGACAATAACCGGAAGAAAAGAGTATCATAATGGCGATGGGCTATGCTTCTTTTCCAAAGAGGGAAAGCTACACGGATACAGAGTAAATAAAGTAGATGTAAACAGAATCTACCTATATGTAGAGAGCGGACAATTACCGTACATTGAACCCGGTACAGAGGTGTTTAGAAACAGTGATGCAGAATTTGATAAACTGCTTCAAAAAGAGAGTGCCGATAGAAGAATAGAGGTGGCAGCTCAACTGCACGAAACAGAAAACGGCTTTACTCTATCATATACCGATGAAAATGGCAATACAGGCTCTGCACAACTCTCTATAGCAAAAGAGATAGCCAGAACGGAACAGTATAATAACATCTGTAACCAGATATCAAAATTAGGAAACACCTGTTTTGCTATATCGGATATCAATATAGATTTATCTGATAATTGGTTTATTCCATCTTCAAAATTAACGGAATTAAGACGCGATGCAATAGATAATCTTATTCAGGTAAGAAAAGATAACTTTAAAAGAGTGCAATCCAAACAGATTGGCACTAATCATCCATATATACAAAAAGAGCTTACCTATCTTGGAAATGTTTATAATTCCAAAGCTAAGGAGTTTTATTTGAATCATTCGGTAGATGTAGTGGCCGATGCTTTTGAAAAGAAAATTACACAGGGTGCAGAGCTGATGCGCTGCCGTCACTGTATAAGATATATGTTAGGTGAATGCCCTAAATATCATAAAAAAACAGGGCATAAGGCCCCGTTTTATCTTAGATTGTCCGATGGTCAATCCTTTAGAGTGGATTTTGACTGTGCACGTTGCGAAATGACAGTCTCAATATAATCTACAATCCATTTTCCCACTTGGGTTGTAGAGTAGGCCTCCAGTCCATCTGCTTGAATATCCGGGGTACGAATATTTGCATCCAAAGAGGCATTAACAGCCTCTCTTACTAATGAACTTTCCGCTTCCAGCCCAAAGTGTTCAAAAAGCATTGCAACCGATAGGATCTGTGCTAATGGATTTGCTATGTTTTTGCCTTTTGCTTGTGGCCATGAGCCGTGTATAGGCTCAAATACGGGTGTACCGGTACCTACCGATGCAGATGGAAGCAATCCCATAGAGCCACTAATACAGGAACCTTCGTCTGTAAGTATATCGCCAAAGGTGTTTTCTGTAACCATTACGTCAAAGAATGTGGGCTCTTGTATCATTCGCATAGCGGCATTATCTACATACATATAGTCTGTAGTGATATCAGGATATTCAGACTCCATCTCCTGAGCAATCTGTCGCCATAACCTGGAAGATGCCAGCACATTGGCCTTATCTACAACGGTAAGATGTTTTTTCCTTTTACGAGCATATTCAAAACCAACTTTTAAGATGCGTTCTATTTCGGGGCGTGTATAGTAGTTGGTGTCGT
>JAFYMP010000007.1 GCA_017556585.1 Bacteroidaceae bacterium | reverse complement strand
TAGATAAGGTGTTGGGAATATTCTCTGATAACTGGTCAGAGCCTTTAAGAGGTATAGTGAAAACGGTAATTACCCTTATTGTAATGTCGCCTTTCTTAGGGGGAATGGCTATAAGTGGGAACGATGTTTCAAAAAGTTTGCGTAAGCTGATAAAAGAGAAAAAATCGAATGTTTGGCCTGCTTTGTCGCTGTTGTTGATAAGAATTCTGCTTGCTATGGCGTTTGTAATAGCTGTAATTGTAGATAATTTCAAAGTCTCCTGGTGGATTCTGGCTTTGGTGCTGTTGGCAGGTGTAGTCTTCTTCCTGGTAGGTAGAAAGACCATTAAAAAGTTCTCTCTCTTTGAAGACCGTTTTATGGCAAATCTGAATGTGAAAGAAGAGTATGCACGTCGTCAATCGCCTGTAGCTACATCGTTAAAGGACAAACTCTCAAAATATGATGTTCATACAGAGATAGTGCAGATTCCTGCTGATTCACTTTTTGCAGGCAAACAACTAAAACAGTTGCCATTTAGAGATACAACAGGTATAAACATTGTAAAGATACTGCGTGGCGATAATGCATTGCTTATTCCATCTGGTAATGAATATATCTATCCATACGATAAGGTGCTTGCAGTAGGTACTACAGAACAACTTGCTGCTTTTGTGGAGATGGTGAAGGCTACTGATAATAGAATGGAGAAAACCAGGAGAGTAGATTTTTCTGTAGAAGCAATTACTCTAACTGAAGATTCTTATCTTACAGGTAAAACGTTGCGAGAAGCCGATATGCGTTCTTATGGTTGTATGGTAATAAGTATAGTTCGTAAGGATGATATCATTACAAATCCAAAAGCCGACTTCCGTTTCCAACCCGAAGATATTGTTTGGCTGGCTGGCGAAAAGTCGGCTTGTGAATGGTGGAATTAGTGGTTAATTATCCACGAATCCACTGTCCTAAATCTTTCCAGCTTGGTTTCTTGCCGTGTGTGAGAATACCTATTCTGTATATGCGTGCAGCAATCCAAGTGGTAGCAATAAACGATACTATAAGGATAGCAAACGAAAGTAGTAGTTCCCAGTTTTCTACTCCGTAAGGTATTCTTGCCATCATTACTATAGGCGATGTAAATGGAATCATAGAACACCACTTTAGTATTTCGGCATTTGGATTGTTGAATACCTGCATCATAATGATAAGTGAGAATATTATAGGAAGCAGTATTATGGTTGAGAACTGCTGACCATCCTGTGCATTATCTACAGCAGAACCAGCTGCGGCAAATAGTGAAGCGTAGAGCAGGAAACCACCTATTACATATACCAACATTGCAACCATCAGTTTAATGATAAAACCAAAATCGGTAATCTGTGCCAATAGTGAATTGATGGCAGAACCGGCATCGGAAGATGGATCTATACTTGCAATGGCAGGAATTAGGAACTGACTGCCGGCTATAATCAACACACCCCAGATGGCTATCTGTGTGGCTGCAACAGCAGCTATACCTAATATCTTACCCATCATTATATCAAATGGTTTACAGGTGGTTACTATAACATCTAAAACGCGGGAAGATTTCTCCTCAATAACTGTAGTCATAACCATCTGTCCGTACAGAATGATTATCATGTAGAGAATCAGTCCTAAGAATAGTGCCAACAGATAAGAGAAGATAGACGATGTGCTTTTCATCTGATCTTCGTCGCCACTGCCATCGTTCTTAACGGTGTTCAGATTGTTGATGCTTACGTCTGTGCTGGCAATAATATCTTCTATTCCATCGATGTTATAGCTACGCATTTTCTCTCCCGATATTATTCTCTCTAACTGTCCCATTATGTTCTCTTCTATCAACATAGATGCCGATTCGTTTACAAAGAACTGCAGGTCGTTGGAGTCTTCTAAAATATTGCTGCCCAAATAGAGTACACCGTATGCAGAACTCTTATCGGCATACTGAGCCGATGCCTCTTGTTTGGTTATATCTTCCAATATTGTAAATTCAATAATATCGTTCGATTCCAGCTGTGACGATACTATTTTGTTTGGAGAATCATCTACAACTATAACCTGCTGCAGGTCTATGCTGCCTTTTGACATAATAAGTGTAGGCGCCAGGTAGAGTGCCAACATAAACAGTGGCATTAACAGGGTAGTTATAATGAATGATTTTTTTCTTACCCTCTCTCTGTATTCTCTTGATATGATAATTCCTATCTTGCTCATATTCCTGATGTATTATAATGTGCCATTTACGGCGCGGATGAATATATCGTTCATAGAAGGAATAATTTCCTGGAATGAACGCAGATTGCATTTCTCGTTTATACTTGCTATTACACTGCGTATTGCTTCGTCTTGATCAATATGAATCTTGCAACTGGTGTAACCGCCAAGTATATTTTCCGGTTCGCCTATCATTTCTGCTTTTCCCTCTATGGCAGATTCAAACTCTTCCTTGCTTCCTCCGTATGTAACGGTAAAGGTGTTGCCGCCTGCTTTTATGCGTATCTCTTTTACTGAACCTGATAGTATGTTCTGTGATTTGTTAATCAAAGTGATATAATCGCATAGTTCCTCTACAGATGACATGTTGTGAGTAGATAGGATTATGGTAGAACCGTTGTTTCGCAGGCGTAGAATCTCTTGTTTTAGAATCTCTGCGTTAATTGGATCGAAACCAGAAAAAGGTTCGTCAAATATAAGCACTTTAGGTTCGTGAATAACGGTACAGATAAACTGTATCTTCTGTGCCATACCTTTTGACAGGTCTTCAATCTTTTTGTTCCACCAATCCTCTATGCCAAAACGGGCAAACCACTCTTTGGCTCTTTTAGTGGCTTCTGTTTTGTTAAGACCGTGCAGACGGGCAAAGAATACTACCTGTTCACCAACTCGCATCTTTACATAAAGACCTCGCTCTTCCGGCATATAGCCTATGTGCATAATGTCTTCTGTAGTAATCTCTTTACCACTAAGATAAACCTTGCCACTGTCCGGAATGGTGATTCTGTTTATAACTCTGATAAGTGTGGTTTTACCGGCTCCATTAGGTCCCAAAAGACCGTAGATAGAACCTTCGGGTACTTCCAAAGATACGTTGTCTAGTGCTTTGTGGTCTGCAAACGATTTTGAAATACCATCAATTTTTAAAATGTTCATGTCTGATTATTTATAAATAGTTTGTGAAAATCTCTTCATACAGTATGCTTGCAATCTTTTCCTGTCCCTCTTCGTTGGGATGAATGGTGTCAGGAAAGAATCTTCTCTGATTTGACATAGGAGTATTTAAATCTACTACTTCTACACCCTCTTCTTTTGCCACTTCGCGTATTAAAGGAATAACTTCGTTAAAGATAATGCTGTCGTTTATGTTCCAGGCATTTCCGTATGCAGGAACAGGCAGGCAGAGCCATATATCGGGGTTTGCAGGCAGTTCTCTGAAACTGTTAATCATAAATTTTAAATCGTCTTTGAAATTTGCCTTGTTTGCCCAATTGTATGGTTTGCTGTCATTGGTTCCCAGCTTTATGGTTACAATATCCGGATTGAATGCAAGTGCGTCTTTGTATGCCTGTTCGTTCATATACGGCATATTGCTCTCTTTAAGTGCAGTTGTACCGGATACGCCAAAGTTCTGCACATTGAATTTACTTCCTAACAGGCTGTCTAAAATTGCAGGGTAGGTGTCGTGGTCGCGGTCTGCAATGCCGTGGCCAAATGTTATACTGTCGCCTACGCAAGCTACGCGTATAGGCTCTTTATTACAAGCTGAAAACAGCAATACACATACTGTTAAAAGGAATAGTGCACTTTTTTTCATTGTTT
>JAFYMP010000101.1 GCA_017556585.1 Bacteroidaceae bacterium | reverse complement strand
ATCATCAAAAGCAGAGGCTATGGCATCGGCTTTTGCCGAATCGCAGGCTATGGGTGTACCTGTAATGCTACTGCCCGTCTCATCAAAGAACTTCAGTTCTGCTATACTGCCGTATGTGCCACCGGCAGAGAGATAACGCCAGTAACGGTACGGCTTATCTGTTTGCAGTGGTATTTTGTATGGTATGGCAGTGGTATCTATGGTGAAGAGTGTTACGGCATCACTGAAATCGGGACGGTTTGCACACTGTATCTCAGCACCAAGAATACGTCTTCTCATATCCACCACATTGGTAGATTCATAGTACTTACGGCGCAGTTCCATACTTACTGTTTTTTCTCCCGGTCCATTCACATACTCTATTCTGCCGTTTGTATGCAGAATAAACGGATTAGAAATGGGAACAAGCATATCGCCATTAAAACCTAATGCTATGTAAAGCATATTTCTACCCATATTTTTAAAGTGGGCTTTACCTCTTCTTATCTTTCCAAAATCCAGTATGTTCCATTCCGGTCCACCCGGGGAATGAGAAACCATTGCTATATGGGCATATTGGTCTTTAATATCTGCATCGGGCAGTAACTCTACTGTAATATCTGATGTTTTGCAATACTTTTCCGTTACATCTTTTTCGCAAACATTAAATGGATAAGCATATTTGGCACTGTTTTTATACATTACTCGTTCACGATTTATAGAGTATGTCTGCCTAAAGATTTTTGGAATACGTTCGTATGGGTAAAATCCTAATCCTGCTGGAACAATAAGTGAGTTCATGGTAGGGGTTTCTATGCCGTTATCAGAAAGGAATGTAAACCAACTGTGTCCCTCTTTGTTCCTTCCCCACATAGGTATGCAATCCACCACTGATGGCAGTCCCAAACTGCGGAAAGTCATAGTTCCCATAGTAACGTAGTCCAAACAACTGCCAAAACGCATAGCGGCAAGTGTCTCTGCACTGAGTAACTTTATACAGCCTCTATCTTCCCATAGTACTCGAGGCGGTAAATCATAATGAATCTCATTGCGAACAATATCTATTGCACCATATATGCTGTTACGTTTAAAATCAGATTTAGGTACTTTCTTCAAACTATCGGAAAAATGCAGTGAAAGAGTGTCTCGCCAATAATCAAACGATTGCAGTTCTGCTACTTTATAAGGTAGCAACCATTCGCAGAATTCATTGAAAGTAAGGTGTTTTGCCCAATCACGCTCTTTCCATTGTATGAATGCGTGATCTATGCTGTAGATAAGATAATCGGCAGTTATAATCTTTGTGTCCGATATTATGTTACTTCCTAAATGAGAAAATCGGCTTTCGCTTATGGTGCGCAGAGTATCTCTCTGTTTTTCCGGTGGCATATCTCTGTGCAATATATCTAAAGCAATGCTGTAGTATTCATCAATCTCGTTGGTGCTGTACGAATAGTGTGCCGGCATATTGCTTATAAGATATTCCGCAGCTTTCAGTTTCTCTTTGTCGTTAGAATAGTGTTCCAGTACCTTTTCTAACTGATGACGATTATCACCTGCCTGTTCCAATGCATATTTCAGATACTGTTTTTCATTGTTACATGCTGAAATCAGCAGTATAGCACTGCATAGAATGGTGTTTCTCAAAAAATCTGTTTTCATAATTTGTAATCTGTTATAGTGAGTTATTTTTCCAAATATCAAGATGTTCTGAATGAATGGTATCTTCATTTATATACTCTATCTCTCCGTTCTTATGCAGGATAAACGGTTTACAGATGGGTATCAGTTCATCTCCATCGTATCCAAATGCTTTGTATAAAACTTCTCTTCCCATCTTTTTGAAATGCGCTTTGCCATGTTTCAGAGTGCCAAAATCTACAATCTGCCAGATTTTTTCATCTCTTACTGCCGATGCAATATAGACATATCTATCAGCCAAACGAAGACCTTTTTCTATAGGTATTTCAATATCTGATGTCCTGAAATATCTATCTGTAATATCCTGTTTGCTTAGTTCAAACGGATAGACATACTTTGCTCTTTTTTTATAGAGATAACGTTCTCTGTTTATGGCATAACTGTTACGGAATACTTTGGGGCCGCGTTCATAAGGAAAGAAACCCCAGCCAATGTTGGTAGATAAATCCCATTCCGACCACTCTTCGGTACCTCTGTCAGATAGTACCACAAACCAACGGGTGGCAGCTTCGAAACGCGCTCCAACAGGAGTCTCGTCAAGAACGACAGGAATACCTGCGCTTCTTAGTGCCAATGCGCCTACCAATGCGTAATCCGGTATATTGCCAAATGTCTGTCTGTGCAGTAAACTGGCACTCAACAGAGGCAGTCCGCTCTCTGTATAAAGACCATACCTGTTCATCTCTGTTGCCACTTCGTTCTTTATGGTTTCTGCGGTCTTAAGAGTGGTGTTGTACTCCACATCATCCGGTATCATAGCCCTTAAATTGTCGGTGAAATGGGTAAAAAGTGTGTCGCGCCAATAGTCCAGTTCCTGAAATTCCACCATTTTGTATGGTAGCAACCATTCCAAAAACTCCTCAAAATTCAGATGTTTTGCCCACGGATATTTTTTCCAGCTTTCAAAAGCATGGTCTATGCTGTGAATAAGATAGTCTGAACCAATAATCTGATTGTCCGGGATAGAACTTTTGTTGATATCGGCATATTGCGTTTTGCTGATATGCAATAACGAATCGCGTTGTTGTTCCGGTGTAAGTTGTTCCTGTGATAATATCTCCAGGGCTCTGTCATAATAGTGCTGAATACTCATACTATCTTTATAAGAGTAGTGTGCCGGCATATTCTCAATAAGAAAATGTGCAGCTTTCAGCTTTTCAGGTTCCAGACTGTAATGTTCCAAAACCTTTTCCAATTCAGGACGATTATTTCCTGCGCTTTGCAATGCCTGTTCCAGTGCATTGTTACTATAGGTACAAGACGTAACAGTGAGTACCAAAAGTGTTTTTCCCAAAAATTTTTGTGTGTTCATTATCTCGTGTTTTTTTAGATAAAATACTTGCGTTCGCTTTGAAAAATCTTCTGTGTAAATATCTCCTCTATTTTTTTGCTTTAATTTTAAGTTTAATACCTCTATAAATAAAATATGCGCCTATCAACATAAAAGGAATACTCAGTATCTGTCCCATATCCAGAGCCATACCCTGTTCAAAATCAACCTGAACCTCTTTGCAGAACTCCACAAAGAAACGGAATGTAAAGATTGTAGCCAGGCAGAATCCAAAATAGAAACCGCTACCAACCATATCTTTATGTTTCCTGTAGATTAGAAGAGATATAACAAAGATGATAAAATAGGCTATTGCTTCATACAGCTGTGCCGGATGACGAGGAAAATCTTCGCCAAGTGCAGCAAAAATAAATCCCCAATCGGTACCGGTAGCTTTTCCCACAATTTCTGAATTCATCAAGTTGCCAATACGTATGCAGCCGGCTGTAAACGGAGTGGCAACGCAAATCATATCCACCACCTCTAAAAGTTTAACTTTGTACTTTCTGCAATACAGATATATAGCAATAAATATACCTATTGTTCCACCGTGGCTTGCCAATCCTGCATATCCCACCATCTTTACACCATCCGGAGTGAAAGCTATAGGTAGCAGCATCTCTATAAAATGTTCAAAACTGGTTAAATAGTAATCGGGCTGGTAAAATATGCAATGACCCAGACGTGCACCTATAAGAATACCCAGGAAACAGTACACGAATAGCGGTTCAAATGTGTCGTCGCTTATCTTTCGGTCTTTGAAGAACTTTCTAACCAAAAAATATGCAGCCACCAGTCCTATACACCACATAAGCGAATAGTATCTAACAGGCAGTCCAAACAGTCTGAACAGTTCAAGTTCAGGATTCCAAACAACAGATAATAGGTTGAACATAGTGCTTTAAATTTTATACGTTGAATCTGAAGTGCATTATGTCGCCGTCCTGTACAACATACTCTTTTCCTTCCACGCCCAATTTTCCTGCCTCTTTAACCGCTGCTTCGGAACCATATTCTACATAGTCATCGTATTTGATAACCTCTGCGCGAATGAATCCCTTTTCAAAATCGGTATGAATAACACCGGCACACTGGGGAGCTTTCCAACCTTTGCGGTATGTCCAGGCCTTTACCTCCATAGGACCTGCAGTGATGAATGTCTGCAGATCTAACAGGGTGTATGCCGATTTGATAAGCTTTGACACTCCCGATTCCTCTAATCCAATCTCTTCAAGGAACATCTGTCTGTCTTCGTATGAATCCAGTTCGGCTATTTCCGATTCTGTTTTGGCAGCAATAACCAGCAACTGAGCATTTTCATCCTTTATGGCATCGCGTACCATATCTACATATTTGTTTCCGCTTATGGCACTGCCTTCATCTACATTACAAACGTAAAGAACAGGTTTTGATGTAAGCAGAAACAGTTCCTGAGAAATCTTCTCTTCCTCTTTAGATTCCGGTTCTACTGTTCTTGCCGATTTTCCCTGCAAAAGAGCCTCTTTGTAACGGAGTAACAGATTACATACCACTTTTGCATTCTTATCGCCTGCAGCAGCCTGCTTCTGAATTTTCTGTAAGCGCAGTTCTACGCTCTCCAAATCCTTAATTTGAAGCTCTGTATCTATAATCTCTTTATCGCGTATAGGGTTTACACTGCCATCTACGTGGGTTACATTTTCGTCATCGAAACAACGCAACACGTGAATAATGGCATCGGTCTCTCTGATGTTAGCCAAAAATTTATTACCCAGTCCTTCGCCCTTGCTGGCACCCTTTACCAATCCTGCTATATCCACTATTTCTACTGTAGCCGGAACAATTCTGCCGGGATTAACCAGTTCTGCCAGTTTGTTCAATCGTTCATCCGGTACGTTTATAGTACCAACATTGGGTTCTATTGTACAGAAAGGAAAGTTTGCTGCCTGTGCCTTTGCGCTTGACAGACAGTTAAAAAGGGTTGACTTACCTACGTTAGGCAGTCCTACTATTCCGCATTGTAATGACATATTTTATTATTTGTTTATTTCTGTTTTAGTGAAAAATTTACCAAAAGTACTCATTTTGTGCGTTTATTACAACATATCATGGTCTATAAGGTATATGATTTCTTCAATTGCTGCATCTTCTTCAATACTTTGAGGGTCATACTCCTTTTTAAGTGTAGCTCCAAACAGTGATGCAAATACCTGATAGAAGTTAGCTTTGAACCCTCCCATAAAGGCATTTATAAGTTCAAAACCGGTCTGGTTACATTCTCTGTCTATAAGTTTTATAAGAAGTTTACCTTGTGAAAGAGTCAGCTTTTTCATTTCAGGCAGATACTGATCCCATACTCCCTTTTCCACCTGGTCAATATGTTTCTGTTTGGCTTCGTCTGTAGGCAGAGTCTGTAAATATAGATATGTCTCTACCAGAATAGCTTTTACCTCTTTTGCCAAAGGGTAGGTCTTCATTACATTATGAACCAATTTATCGTATTTACGCTGTTTTCGCACATTGGTATAGTATCTTCTGCCATAAATGGTAACTTCATATAGGTCGAAAGAGGGAATGGTATCGCCTTTATAGACGGTACTCAGCGCCACATTTATTTTATCCTGCTTTGACTTGTCGGCAGAAACCATTTGCGGAACAACCAGTAGCGCAACAATCAGCAATATATATACCCTTTTCATATTCAGTGCGAAGATAATAATAAGAAATGAAAGTCAAATATTCGTTATTACATTATTAAATCCTATTTTTGCACCGAATACCATTTAATAGACAGATATACTATGAAAAAGTTTTTTTTTGTTGCAACACTTTTGTTGTCAAGCATTCAGTTTTACGCAACTCCAGATAGTTGGGAAGAGATACTTGAAACAGTATTGATAGAAGACGATATACCCGAATGGGAGATAGAACAGATGTGTGAAGAGTTAGAGATTTTGCACAGTACCCCCATTAACATAAATACAGCAACCATAGAAGAGCTTTCGCAGTTGCCCTTCCTTTCCGGATGGCAGATAGAGAATATTCACGAATACATTTACCTGCACGGTCAGATGCAGACATTGGGAGAACTGCAATTAGTTGGTGGAATAGATTACCACACCCGTGAACTTTTAAAACACTTTCTCTATGCAGCCCCTGTAGAAGTGAAAAAAGAAATCTCTGCAAAAGATGTTTTCAAGTACGGCAGACAGGAAATTGTATCAAGAATAGATGTACCTATGTATAAAAGAGATGGATTTCTATATCATTCTCAGGAAGAACTGGAACGTTATCCAAATCGCAAATATATGGGCAGCCCATATAGCCACAACATACGCTACTCATTCAATTATAACAATAAAATCAGGTTTGGAATAACTGCCGATACCGATGCAGGCGAACCTTTTTTTGGTAAAAACAGATACGGCTACGATTTCTATTCTCCATACATCCAGATAAAAGATATGTGGGGGTTCAATAATATAGTAGCGGGAAATCTGAAAGCCAATATAGGGTACGGACTTATGGCAAACAGTGGTTTCAGTTTGGGAAAGAGTATGTCAATATCGGCAATTGACAGGGGTAATACCGGATTCAGACCACATTCATCTGTATCGGAACAAGGGTATTACAGCGGTGTGGCAATGGTACGTTCCATAGGAAAGATAAATGTATCGGTAATGGCGGCACACACCCCAACAGATGCCACATTGAAAACAGATACGCTAATATCCTCTTTCAAAACAGATGGCTATCATCGTACCCCTTTGGAATGGCAGAAAAAGAGAAACGTATCTGTAAACACACTCTACGCAGGAATTTCCAGAAATTATAACGGAACAGTGATAGGAGTAAATGCTATCTATGAAAGGTGTTCTCTGCCTACTGCATACGGAACTGTTTATAAGGGTGTGTCAGGACACTATTCCATAAGACGATCCAAATATCATTTTGCCGGAGAGACATCATTTTCGGGTAATTTCGCGTTTGCCACTCTGAATACGTTATCTTTAAAACTATCAAACAATCTCGATTTACAGATGCTGTATAGGTTCTATTCCCCGCAGTATAGAATGTTACACGCAAATGCTTTTGCAGAGGGAGCAGTCACTAACGAAGAGGGACTATATACTGCTATTACATACAAATGGCGCAAATTGAAACTGATAGGTTATATAGATAAGTTTCATCACCCAAAACCCACAAGCAGAGCATCTTTGGCATCGGATGGGGTTGATACTAAACTGCAAATAGAGTGGAAAAAAACCGATGAAATGGCGCTAAAATGGAGTATCAGGTATAAATCAAAACAGCAGGACCACAAAGAGAGTGGTACTATGCAGTATAAACAGACATTGCGCAGCAGTCTGCAGTGGAAACAGAGTTTTGGAACCATCTGTTCACTCCAATCCACATTCAATTACAGTTGCTATTCATTTCCTGCAAACAGTTATGAACATGGTTTTGGATTAACAGAATCTGTTTCTGTTCAACCATCGGAAAAACTATCCGGGAACATAACCTTTCACTATTTTAATACAGACAGTTATAGTTCTTCTGTTTCTATCTACGAAAAAGGTCTGCTTTATGGTTTTAACTACCAAACTCTGTCCGGAAGTGGTATGCGTCTGGCTGCACAGATAAAGTACAGTTTTACAAATTCACTTTACATTATGGCAAAGTTTGGAGCAACAAAATACTTTGATAGAGAAACTATAGGTTCATTACAGCAACAAATCCATTCTTCTCACAAAGAAGATTTATCACTTCAACTACGCTACAAATTCTGAATAAACCAATTCAATTTTTGTCTTTGTCCCTTTTTGTTCCTTGAGATCTCCAGATCCCAAGGAGCAAAACCAGTTTCTTTCGCTATTTCCTCTCTTGTATATCCTTCACGTTTTTGAGATAGTGTATATCTGTTCAAGTTTATTTTGTTCTATTTTGCGACCAATTATACTTTTCATAATTCCTTATTTTGCCACAAATGCACTAAAAGTTTATTTCGTGGCAAGTTTATTGATGCTTATTTTGCCACGAGTGGTAAAAATAATGCTTTAGCGGCAAGTTTATCGGTTATTGACCTCAACTGAAAAAGGTTGTCACTTTTTGGAGAGTTAAACTTAATTGGTTATTACATCACTTACAATTTTACTAAAAGCGTTTACCTCTTTTGATTCTTATAACGAAATTGGTTGTCAGTTGAACTGAACTAGTTGT
>JAFYMP010000100.1 GCA_017556585.1 Bacteroidaceae bacterium | reverse complement strand
TTTAAAGACTTAGGTCTGTTGATAATAGACGAAGAGCAGAAATTTGGCGTATCAGTAAAAGAGAAACTGAAACAGATGAAGGTTAACGTAGATACGCTTACAATGACTGCTACACCTATACCTCGTACATTACAGTTCTCTCTTATGGGTGCGCGCGATCTTTCTCTTATACACACTCCACCACCAAACAGGTATCCTATTCAGACAGAGGTACATACTTTCAATGCAGAGATAATTCGCGAAGCCATAAACTTTGAGATGAGTAGAAACGGTCAGCTTTTCCTAATAAGTGACCGAATAAATTCGCTCTACGATTTGCAAGCTATAGTGGAACGCGAAGTACCCGATGCAAGAGTCTGCGTAGGACATGGTCAGATGGGTCCCGACGATTTGGAAAAGATAGTGGTGGATTTTATGAATCACGATTACGATGTCTTTATAGCCACCTCCATAATAGAGAATGGTATAGATATTCCTAATGTCAATACCATAATAGTGAATAATGCCCATCATTTTGGATTGAGCGATTTACATCAGATGAGAGGTAGAGTAGGGCGCAGTAACCGTAAGGCCTTCTGCTATCTGCTTGCTCCTCCATTGAGTGCACTGCCACAAGATTCACGTCGCAGATTACAGGCAATAGAGAACTTTAGCGAATTAGGTAGCGGTATTCAGATAGCAATGCAGGATCTTGATATACGAGGCGCAGGTAATATGCTTGGTGCCGAACAGAGCGGATTTATTTCCGATCTGGGATACGAAACCTACCAAAAGATATTAAAGGAGGCTGTTCGCGAACTTAAAACCGATGAATTTGCCGATCTCTTTAACGATAGCAATGCCACAGTTACCGATAGTGGAATGAAATCGGCAGAACTATATGTAGAAGAATGTCTGGTTGAGAGCGATTTGGAACTGAATTTCCCTGCCGATTATGTTCCTGATGGCAGTGAACGTATTTTACTCTATAGAGAGCTTGACGGAATGGAGCGTGAAAACGATATTATGGCATTCCGTTACAGATTAGAAGACCGATTCGGAAAGATACCTCCACAGGCAGATGAACTGATTCGTCTGGTATTGCTACGTAAGATGGGCAAGGAACTTGGTATAGAAAAGATATTCCTTAAAGGAGGCAGAATGAGTCTTTTCTTTATATCAAATTTAGAGAGTCCGTACTATTCAAGCGATGCTTTTGGCAATATATTGATGTATGCTGCAAATCATCCTATGGAGTGTCGTTTGCGTGAAGATAATGGCAAACGCAGTATCTTAATAACCGATGTCAAAAGCGTAGAACAGGCAATAGCCATATTTGAAGAGATAAAGAGGTAAAAACCAACCTTCTTTCTTATAGATATAAAAAGCAAGTGAGCAACCCAATGGGATTGCTCACTCTTTGTAAATATGTAATCAATAGAGATTTAATAACCGTCGTTCTGATCCATATTAGGATTGATAGCCATTACAGCTGCACCCGGGAATGGGAATAGGGTATGGATGTTTTCATCAAAACCTACCTTCTTACCTGCATTAGGATGCTGCATAATAGTAATAATATTATGTTCAGCTGTTTTAGGATATGTTTTGTCACCATCTTTAACTTCTCCCCAGAATGTATCGTAGAGCTGAGGAACATCCTTACCATTGTCCTTCAAATTGTTTATAACAGTCTGGTCGCCATCAACTTTGTAGTAACGAACCAAGTCTGCCCAACGGCAACCCTCCATAAACATTTCAAATCTCTTCTCTTCCTTAACATCCTGTAAGTTAAGAGTTGCACTTACTTTCTGTGAACCGGCACGGTTCTGAATTGCTTGAAGCAACTGTAAACCAAGAGCATCGTCAGCTGTAGATGATGTACGTGCAGCAGCTTCTGCATACATCAAATAAGCCTCTGCCTGACGTGCAATAAGTACGTTCAGAGTTGAATACCAGTTGTCATAATCGGCATTGTCAGAAACTCTCTTATACTGCAGATATTCGCTTTGACCATAAAGATAGGTCTTAATACCACGGTCTGCACCCTGTTTCTTCTGCTCTAATGTCTGTGTGGTATCTGTAGGATATGCCATCTCATATAGAACTTCCGGGTCAAACTGTTTTACCCATGCTCTGCGACGATATGAATCGTAACCATCATTATCAATCAGAGCTTCAGCAAAGTCGGCACGTACACCAAGACCGCCCCAACCACCTCTTACAAGTGATGGAGTTCCACCCCAGTGGTCAGTACGCCAGCCCCAGATATCCATGTGCATCCAGGTGGTCTTCTGAATCTTACCAGCCCAGTCACCAATAGCCGGGTTGTTGTTAATATTGGCAGCAAAGATATACTCTTCGTTACCTTCACCAACCAAGTGGAAAGTTTCGCGAATGCGATCACCAGGAACAAGAGCATATTTATCTGATGTTACCAATGGTTTTAAAGCAGCTTCAGCTCTCTCATAGTCACCTGCAAACAAATATGCTTTACCTGCTACATACTGAGCAAAACCTTTTGTAACATAAGATGTACCATTCTTATCGGCAGTAGAAGTACGTTCGCGCAAATCGGCAACTGCTGCCAATGCTTCCTGACCGCACCATGCCAAAAGTTGTTCCTGAGTACCGTTGTAGTTAGAAGGAGCATCTACAATAACTTTGTCAATCAGTGGAGGAGTTCCCCAACCAATAGCAAGCATCATGTGAGCCCAAGCACGAATAGTGCGAGCTTCAGCAACTGCTCTTTTCTTAACCTCAGTGTCAGCTTTATTGCCACTGAAATTGTCAATAACAAGGTTTGCACCATAAATCATCTGGTAGAAACCTTTATACATACTTACTACAAGCTGTGCATTCGCATCAAAACGGAATTCGTTTATCTGAGCATTGAAGTCGTTATCTCCGTAGAATTCACCTGCTGCATAAACATCGTCACCTGGTAGATTGAAGAGTGCAATATAAGGGCAAATAATAGATTCACCATTTGGACGTGCAATGTTTTGTGCAAAAACATCATACATAGCAACCAAAGCACCCTCTGCATCTTCGTCTGTCTTATAGAAATCCTCGTAAGCTACAACGCCCTTCTGAGGAATCTCAAGCTTATCAGAGCAGCTAACTGTCAATAGGGCAGTAGCGCATATAAGGGGAATAAATGATTTTTTCATAATGATCGATTTGTTTAGAATGTAACATTAAGACCAAGAACAAACTTCTTAGCTGTTGGGTATGTACCCAAATCTATACCAAGCTGCTGAGCATTTGTTGTGGTAGCAGTTTCCGGGTCGAAACCAGGATACTTGGTAATTGTAAAGAAGTCGTCAAGTGATACGTATGCTCTCAAGTTCTGCATACCTGCCTTCTTGGCATATTTTGCAGGGAGAGTATATCCAAACTGAATCTGTTTGAATTTGAAGTATGAACCATTGAATACGTTACCGCTTGATGCCCAGAACTGAGTGTCATTCTTAACAGCAGATGCACTTGGCAAAGTTCTGTCTTTATGTTCCGGAGTCCAAGAATTCTCGTAGTAGTAAGCCAGAGTATTGTTGTAAGGACGGTCTGTACGATAAAGAACAGGGAAGATGCTGTTACCTGCAACACCTGTGCCGAACATAGTGAAATCAAATCCCTTATAATCAAGAGCAACTGTTATACCGTAAGTAACCTTAGGAATACCCTGACCAATATTTGTGCGGTCTTCTTCACCTATAATACCGTCACCATTAAAGTCGTGAAGCATTGGATCACCAGGATTGTATTTTACAATCTTATCACCATTTGCATCTAATTCAAAGTTTCCGTCTTTATCGGTCTTGTAGATAGTTTCCTGTGCTATGCCATCCATCTGATAACCGTACATATACCAAATTGGGTTTCCAACTTCGAAAGCAGTACGAATCTGTGATACATAGTAGCTACCATAAAGAATACGTGAGATAGTTGGATCAAGATAAGTTACTTCGTTCTTCAATGTTGACAAGTTACCATTGATAGAGTAGTTCAACTTACCAATTCTGTCTCTCCAACCAAGTTCAAGTTCAAGACCCTTGTTCATAACTTCACCACCATTTACTGTAGTTTCTGCTACACCAATTTCCGGAACCGGATTGATCTTAACCAAAAGGTCTTTAGTTGTCTTGTGATACCAGTCTGCGCTGAATGTCAAACGGTCGCCTAAGAAACGTGCGTCAAGACCAAGGTCAATCTGGTCTGATGTTTCCCATTTCAAACCAGGGTTAGCAAGACCTGCAGGCATTGAACCGTATGATGGATTTGCATCCATACCATATTCATACCAGTTACTGTTATAGTTGATAGATGTTGAGTAAGCGTAGTTGTTCAAAACGTTTACGTTACCGTTACGACCCCAGGATGCGCGAACTTTCAAGAATGAAAGAGCATCGCGGCTGATGTTATCAGCAATAAAGTCTTCGTTGCTCAGTGTCCAAGCAGCTGAGAATGATGGGAAGTAACCCCAACGGTTGTCAGCAGCAAGTTTTGATGAGTCGAATGCATCGGCACGGAAGTTTGCCTGAACATTGTACTTGTTGTCGTATGAGAAACCTATACGGCCAAAGTAAGCAAGGCTTGCTGAACGACCAGGAAGGTTGCTAAAGGTCTTTGTTGGACCATCAGGCAATACGTAGTTCAGATACTGGAAGTTTTCAGCATAACCTGACAGAAGTTCTTTACCCTGTGCAGAAGCACTTACGTTGTCATTTCTGCTTTCTATGAAAGACATACCGGCCATTGCATTCATATTCAACTTACCGAAAGTCTTATCATAGTTAACAAAGTTTTCCCACTGGTAGTACAAACCTGTGTTGGCATTTGCTGAGATGGTGTACATATCAGATTTAGCCATTGGGTTTGCATAGTAAGGAGTGTTGTAGTTATGACCATTGCTATAGTTGATACGATAACCTAAACGTGATGTGAATACCAAACCTTTAGTAGGATTCAGATTCAGGAATGTAGTACCACGCACTGTAATACCGCTGTTCTTTGAGTTATTACGTGCCAACTGGATAAGTGGTGAACCATGGTCGTTATCTACATACTTAGATGTAGCAAAGTACTTGCCAGGACCAAATAGGTCTGTGTCATAGTTCTGAACTATCAATGAAGGACCATCAAATTCCTTAAAACCATCCTGCATTCCCTGATAAGCAAGAAGCATATTCTGTGGGAATTCAGAAGGATCGTTATAAGTAACAGGTGTCAATGGGTCATTCTGGATAGCTGCCATAAATACAGAGTTGGTTTCTGACATGTGTGATACAGAACTTGTTGCCCATTTTTCAATAGATGTGTTTGTACCTACTGTCAACCATTCCTTAATCTTATAGTCAGCGTTGATCTGTGTTGAAAGACGTTCGTATGTGTCTTTGTCACCACGAACAATACCGTCGTTGTTCAAGTAGTTCAGTGACATAAAGTAGTGACCTTTGTCATTACCACCTGAGAATGTCAGACCGTGCTGCTGTGCCCAACCTGTACCGAATGTTGCATCCGCCCAATCGGTATCGATTTTACCATCATCACCATTGTTTTTGAGTTCAGCATCAATGTCATAACCCTGCATCTTCTTAAAGTCTATGAACTGTGCACGATTCATTACACCCGGATCTTTTGCGAGTGACTGCATGGTTAATTTGAAGTCATAGCTGATAGTTCCGTTACCTGTGTTTGAACCCTTTTTGGTGGTGATAAGAACAACACCGTTACCTGCCTGAGCACCATAGATTGCAGCAGAAGCAGCATCCTTCAAGATCTCCATTGATTCAATCATTGAAGGATCCAGATACTGGATGTTGTCAACCTGCAAACCATCAACGATGAGCAGTGGGCCTATTTCACCGGAGTTTGATGAGTAACCACGTACACGAATCTGAGCACCTTGACCCGGAGCACCTGAGAAGTTCATAACCTGAATACCTGCAGCTTTACCCTGAAGTGCTGCTGCAGCATCGCTGGTAGAACGGTTCTGGAGATCCTTTGCCGCAATAGAAGCTACTGCACCTGATAGGTCGCTCTTCTTTTGTGTACCATAACCGATAACTACAACTTCTTCAAGAAGTTCAGTGTCTTCTGAAAGAGTTACGTTAATTGTTGAGCGTCCGTTTACTGCTTCAGTTTTTGAAACGTAGCCCATAAAAGAAAATTGGAGACTGGCATTAGACGGTACCGAGATGGAGTAGTTACCATCCAAATCTGTAACTGTACCGTTGGCTGGATTTCCAACCTGAATGACATTGGCTGCTATAACTGGCTCGCCTAAGTCATCTAAAACCTGTCCCTTGACATTCACGTTCTGTGCAACTGCACAGATAGGCATTGCTAATGCTAACAATAAGCCTAAAAATGTTTTTTTTGTCTTCATAAAAGGATTTTTTAGGTTTAAAACAAAAATTGGTTAAACAATATTTTTATAAAATCACATACAAAAATGTATACGGCAATATGCATTGCAATAACTATTAGCTACCGCAAAAAACATAATCAAATAACCGTTAGAGCAATTTTGTAAGTTGACATGCAAACAAAGAAGGTTGAGCAAAAAAAACATTTCGTGTTTATATACTTGTCCTTTCTTTGACTGGGGCAAATGTAATATTTATTTTTCTAAACTGACACTAATGATTTAACTTTTTTTTAATATTTTATTGTTTTTTCGTTTACTCCTTATTTATATATACGCAACCCCCTCTTTATGAAAAAAAAGTTGTGTTTTTGAAAAAAGATATGAATATAGATACCTGTTTTTTATCTTTTCTGTAATTTTGCAAACAGAAATTTTAACCTCAATAATATAAGCAGATGTCAAACAATGTTCGTCCGGCCACAATGGAGCGTATCACAACTCCGGAATTGGCTCAACAGTTTATTAATGAACAGATTTCTGAACTTCAGGCTCAGATAGGTGACAAAAAAGTACTCCTGGCTCTTTCAGGTGGTGTAGATTCATCGGTTGTAGCAGCTCTTCTTATCAAAGCAGTAGGCCGTCAGTTGGTAAGTGTACACGTAAACCACGGTTTAATGCGTAAAGGAGAACCAGAACAGGTGGTAGATGTTTTCCGTAATCAGTTGAATGCAAATCTGGTATATGTAGATGCAATTGACCGTTTTCTGGATAAACTTGTAGGTGTTGCAGAACCGGAACAGAAACGTAAGATAATTGGTTCAGAGTTTATCAGAGTATTTGAAGAAGAGGCTCGTAAGTTAGAAGGTATAGAATTCTTGGCACAAGGTACTATATATCCGGATATCATTGAATCAGGTCCTGTAAAGGCTCATCATAATGTAGGTGGACTACCTGATGATATGCAGTTTGAACTGGTAGAACCATTGAAGTTCCTCTATAAGGACGAAGTTCGCGTAGTAGGTAAGGCTCTTGGTTTGCCGGATGATATGGTATTCCGTCAGCCATTCCCGGGTCCGGGTTTAGGTGTTCGTTGTACAGGTGCAATTACAAGAGATCGTTTGGAGGCTGTACGTGAATCGGATGCAATTTTGCGTGAAGAGTTTGCAAAGAATGGTTTGGAAGGTAAGGTTTGGCAGTATTTTACAGCTGTTCCAGATTTCAAATCTACAGGTGTTCGCGATGACAAACGCAGCTATGACTGGCCGGTAATTATCCGTGCGGTTAATACTGTTGATGCTATGACTGCTTCAGTAGCTGAAATTCCATTCTCACTGCTACAGCATATTACAGACAGAATAGTAAACGAAGTGAAAGGCGTTAATCGCGTTCTCTTTGATCTTACTCCAAAACCAACCGGTACAATTGAATGGGAGTAACCGTAGGTTACGACTATCGAGCCAATTACTAAGCAATAATCACGCGTCAGCGTGGGTTGCGTTCGCGTAGCGATAGTAATTGGGTCAATGGGAGTAAATAAAATAAAATCCTATAGCCGTAATAAGTCACGCGTCAGCGTGGATTGCGTTCGCGTAGCGATAGTAATTGGGTCAATGGGAATAAATTGAATATAAAGCGGATTTGCATGGCAAGTCCGCTTTTTTTTAGAACAAATATTCAAATATACATTTCTTTTCTTTAATTCGTGATAAATGTGTATCTTCGTAGCCAAACTTTAAAAATAATTGCGAAAAAGCATATGAAGAAAGTATTTAAGAAAACGGTTCTTTTATTTGGTGCACTTATGTTTATGTGCCAGATGAATGCTCAGCCGGGAGGGCGTATGGTACAGGTATCATCGCCGGTTGTCAATTCAGACAACACAGTGACTTTTAATTATCGTAATGATAATGCAAAGAGTGTACAGGTAGATGTACAGTTTGCAGGAAAACACGATATGTTTAAAAATGAAGCAGGTGTATGGACTCTGACACTTGGTCCTGCTGCTCCAGATATCTATCCATACTGTTTTATTGTGGATGGAGTATCTGTAATGGACCCTCTGAACCCGGAATGGTTCCCTAACGAAGGTTTCAAAAACAGCCTTTTGGATATTCGTGGTGACGAACCATTGATTCACGCAGCTCAGAATGTTCCTCATGGTGCAGTAGATTATGTAAACTACTATTCAGAAACAATGGGCTTGTATGGAAATGCTATTATTTACACTCCTCCTTTCTATGATAAGAATCCTGACAAGAAATATCCGGTGTTCTATCTTATAAGTGGAACAACCGATACAGAAGAGGTCTATTTCAAGGTAGGTAAGGTAAATTTCATTCTTGACAATCTTATTGCACAGGGTAAGGCAAAGGATATGATTGTAGTATTGCCATACGGTAATCCTTCAAAATATTTCCCTGCAGGTACAAACACTATGGGTATGGGCGACATATTCAGTAAAGACCTTATAAACGATCTTATGCCTTACGTTGAAAAGAACTATCGTACTATTGAAGATAGAGAGTATCGTGGTATAGGTGGTTTCTCACGTGGCGGTAATCAGGGCTTGGCTATTGGTTTGCAGAATCTTGATAAGTTCTCATACCTATGTTCATATAGTTCATTTACACAGACAAACATACGTGACGTGTATGATAATGCAGCAGAGACAAATGAAAAGATCAATCTTTTCTGGCTTGGTGTAGGAACTGATGACTTCCTGTATGGCAACGCAAAGGATTATATGGATTTCCTTGACAAAAAAGGAATAGAGAATGTAAAAGTATTTACCGACGATAAATTTGGTCATACCTGGATGAATGCCAAGTATTTCTTAGATCAGTCGTTACCACTTCTGTTTCAGAAATAATTAAAATGCCGATTATGAAAAAGATATATTCATTGATTATGATAGCTGCGCTGTTTGGCACAATGTCTGTAAGCGCACAACAGTCAGAACAGAGACTTACCCCTGCTTTGATGGCAAGATTGTTCCCTGCCGGTGTGGTATCTCCTGACTATAACAAAGATGGTTCTGTTACATTCCGTTTCCAGGCTGCCGATGCAGAAAAAGTGGAATTGGATTGTCAGATGTTTAGTGAAAGAAAACCAATGCAGAAAGATGAACGTGGTGTATGGAGCATTACAGTTAAACCGGAAGTACCGGATATCTATCCATATTGCTTTATTGTAGATGGAATGCAGGTTACCGACCCTAACAATATGTTTATCTTCCCTAACGAAGGTTTTAAAAATAGTTTGGCAGATGTACGTGGAGAAGTTCCCGGAATGCAGGATATGCAAGATGTTCCTCACGGAAAGATTTCATACAGATATTATCATTCTAAGACTGTGAATCTGGAACGTCCTATGTGTGTTTATACACCTGCCGGTTACGATCCTGCCGGAAAAGAGAAACTTCCAGTTCTCTATCTTATTCACGGTATGACAGATACATACGAAACCTGGTTCAAAGTGGGTCGCGTAAACTTGATAATGGATAACCTTATTGCTCAAGGTTTGGCAGAGAGAATGATTATTGTTATGCCATACGCAAATCCTTATCCTGAAATAGCTGCAAGCGGTCGTTTTGTAGCTCAGGATATTATGGGTACAGACGTATTCTGCAGTGAAATTATCAACGAAGTTATTCCTTACATTGAAGACAACTACAATGTAAAGAAAGGTGCTAAGAACCGTGCTATTGCAGGTTTCTCAATGGGTGGACGTCAGTCACTCGCTTGCGGACTTGGTAATTTGGATATGTTCCGTTGGGTAGGTGCTTTTGCTCCTGCAATCTTTGGTAATGAATACGAAACCAATTTTGAAAATGGTATCTACGAACCACTTAAGAAGGCAGAAAGAAAACTGGAACTTATGTGGTTGGGTTGCGGTTCAGAAGATTTCTTGATTCAGGCTTCACGTGGTTTTGATGCATATCTTACAGAACAGGGATTTGAACATACATTCTATAACCCGGGTGGTGGTCACACTTGGATGAATTGCAGAGATTACATTGAACTGTTAGCTAAAGAATTGTTCAAATAAGAACTATACGCGCATAATATAATAGGTTGCGGATAATAGTTGGATTTATTCAAAATTTAACTATCTTCGCAACCTATATTGTATATATTAGGTGTAGTACAACAATTAACCAAATATTAATATCAAATGAAGAAATCAACTAAGTTGCTGTTTGTTATGGGATGCGTATGCTTAGGCTTGGCCTCCTGTTCAGACACTCCTCCTTATCAGAGGACAGGATTAAGTCCTGAAAAGAGAGCAAAGGATCTGGTTAGCAGATTAACTTTGGAACAGAAAGTATCTTTAATGCAGAACACATCGCCTGCAATTCCTGAATATGGAATTAAAGCATACGACTGGTGGAATGAGGCTTTGCATGGAGTAGGTCGTGCCGGTTTGGCAACAGTATTCCCACAGTCAGTAGGTATGGCTGCATCTTTTAATGATGAATTGCTGCTTGATGTATTTACTGCTGTTTCTGACGAAGCTCGTGCTAAATCTGCAGAGTTTGGTAAAGATGGCGGTTTGCGTCGTTATCAAGGTTTGACATTCTGGACACCAAACGTAAATATCTTCCGTGATCCACGTTGGGGACGTGGTCAGGAGACATACGGTGAAGATCCATTCTTGAGCAGCCGTATGGGTGTGGCTGTAGTAAATGGTTTGCAGGGCCCTGCCGATGCAAAATATGACAAACTTCATGCTTGTGCAAAACACTTTGCAGTTCATAGCGGTCCGGAATGGAATCGTCATGAATTCAATGCAGAGAATATAGATCCACGTGATTTGCGTGAAACATATCTGCCTGCATTTAAGGCTTTGGTAATGGAAGCCGATGTAAAAGAGGTTATGTGTGCGTATAACCGTTACGAAGATGAACCATGTTGCGGTAGTACACGTCTGTTGCAGCAGATTCTGCGTGAAGAGTGGGGTTATCAGGGTATAGTAGTATCAGACTGTTGGGCTATTAACGACTTCTTTACTCCAGGTCGTCATAACACAGATCCTGATGCACAGCATGCAACAGCCAAAGCAGTACTCTCAGGTACCGATTTGGAATGTGGTAGCTCATATTCAAGCCTGACAGACGCTGTAGAACAGGGACTTATTACAGAAGATGAAATAGACGTATCTCTTGTTCGTTTGATGAAGGCTCGTTTTGAACTTGGTGAAATGGACGAAGATGTAGAGTGGAACAATATTCCTTACAGTGTAGTAAACAGCCCTGAACACCAGGCACTTGCTCTTAAGATGGCTCAGGAGAGTATGGTTCTTTTGCAGAACAACGGAACTCTTCCACTTAAAAAGAGTGCAAAGATTGCAGTAATGGGTCCTAATGCTGCTGACTCTGTAATGATGTGGGGTAACTATAATGGTACACCTGCAAAGACAGTGACACTGCTTGAAGCTGTAAAAGCACAGGCGGGAGACGTGATTTATGACCGTGGTTGCGACTACGTATTAAGTTCAGTAGCACTACAGAGCCTCTATAACCAGTGCCGTTCAAATGGCAAACAGGGCTTCAGCGCAAAATACTGGAACAATTCACGTGGTGAAGGCGCACATGAAGTAACTGCTCATTATACAACACCATTGCGATTCTCAACTGCAGGTGCTATTGTATTTGCTCCCGGTGTAAACCTGACCAACTTTGCAGCAGTATATGAATCAACATTTACAGCTCAGAAAGATGGCGATGTAGCATTCTATTTCCAGTCACAGGGTAACACAACTCTCTTTGTAGATGGTCAGAGAGTAGCTTTCGTTCGTGGCAGTGACCAGAGCAAGAAGGCTTATACACTGAAAGCAAAGGCCGGCAAGCGTTACGATATCCGTATTAACTTCTCAAGCACTCGTGGCGATGCAACTCTTAACTTCGATTTAGGTTATGAAGTACCTATCAGCGTAGAAACTTCTGTTGCAAAGGTAAAAGATGCCGATATAGTAGTATTCGCAGGTGGTATTGCACCTTCACTTGAAGGCGAAGAGATGTCAGTTAATCTTGAGGGATTCCGTGGTGGTGACCGTACAGCTATTGAATTGCCTGCAGTTCAGGTAGAACTGGTTCAGGCATTGAAAAATGCAGGCAAAAAGGTTGTATTTGTAAACTTCTCAGGTTCAGCTATGGCATTGACAGAAATTGCTCCATATTGCGATGCTATTATTCAGGCATGGTATCCGGGTCAGGCTGGTGGTACAGCTGTTGCTTCTGTTCTTTATGGCGATTACAACCCTGCAGGTCGTCTTCCTGTAACATTCTACAAGAGCACAGATCAGCTACCTGATTTTGAAGATTATTCAATGAAGGGACGTACATACCGTTATATGACAGAAACTCCTCTCTTCCCATTCGGTCACGGTCTCAGCTACACCACATTTAACTATGGTGATGCAAAACTGAGCGCAAATTCTATCAGTGGCAAGAAGAAAGTGAAGCTGACAGTTCCTGTAACCAACAACGGTAATCTGGATGGTGAAGAAGTTGTTCAGGTTTACGTTAAGAGAGTAGGCGATAACGAAGGTCCATCACACGCTCTCCGTGGTTTCAAACGCGTAGGTATAAACAAGGGTGCTACTCAGGATGTAGTATTTGAACTGACAACAGAATCATTTGAATGGTTCGATACAAACTACAACGATATGCGTGCTATTGAGGGTGAATATGAAATCTACTACGGTGGAACATCAGACCTCTCAAAACTCAAGAAGTTAAGCATTACAGTTAAGTAATTCAAACTTTATATAAAAGTAAGAGGGTTCACTTCCAATGAGTGAACCCTCTGATTTTTTTGTATGATTGTAAGAATCAATCTTCTGATTCAATAATACCAAGCTGTTTAAGCAGTGCTTCTGGTTCAGGATCGTGACCACGGAAGTTGCGGTACAATTCTGCAGGATCTATGCTGCTGCCCTTTGAAAGCAGAGTGCGGAATGCTGTAGCTGTCTTCTGGTCAAAAATACCATTCTCCTTGAATAGTGAGAAACCGTCTGCAGCAAGAACTTCTGCCCATTTGTATGAATAGTAACCGGCACTGTAACCACCTGAGAAGATGTGTGAGAACGATGTTGAGATAATACATTCAGGCACCGAAGGGAGTACATTTGTAGCCTCTAAAGCCTTCTTCTCAAATTCCAATGAACTTTCAGCAGGAATCTCTTTAAGAGTATGCCAAGCCATATCAAGAATACCAAACTGCAATTGGCGCATGTGGTAATATGCTGACAGGTAGTTCTTTGATGCAACAATCTTCTCTATAAGTTCTGCCGGAATAGTTTCGCCAGTCTGATAATGTTTAGCAAAAGTGTTCAGATATTCAGGTTCGTAACCCCAGTTCTCCATAATCTGTGAAGGTAGTTCTACAAAGTCGTGATCTACGCTTGTACCTGTCATAGATTCGTATGTACCCTTGGTTAAAATTCCGTGCAATGCGTGTCCAAATTCGTGTAGGAATGTGGTAAATTCATCGTGAGTAATCAGCGATGGTGTGTCGGCAGTAGGTTTTGTAAAGTTTGTCACAATGCTAATGAAAGGACGCTCTTCAACACCATCTATAATACGCTGACCGCGGAATTCTGTCATCCATGCACCACCACGTTTGCTTTCGCGTGGGAAGAAATCGGCATAGAACAGAGCCAGATGTGAACCATCTTTGTCTTTTACATCGTAAACCTTTACGTCAGGATGATAAACAGGAATATCTTTCAGTTCTGTGAATGAGATACCGTACAGTCTGTTTGCAAGTGCAAAAACTGCATCAATACACTGATCTAACTGGAAGTAAGGTTTAAGCTGTTCGTCGCTTAAATCGTACTTTTCCGCACGCAGTTTCTCTGAATAGAAACTAAAGTCCCAAGGCATAATCTGGTCGCCTTCAAAACCGTTTGCTTTTGCATATTCGTTAAGTTCTGCAACTTCTGTCTTTGCTTTTGGAAGAGCAGGTTCCAGCAGCTTGGTTAAGAATTCCTGAACAGCTTCAGGGCTTTTAACCATACGCTTTTCTGTCTGGTATTTGGCAAATGTTTCGTAACCTAACAGATTTGCTGTAAGAATACGCAGTTCAGCCATTCTCTTGATAACTTCGCTGTTATCAAATTCACCGCCAAAAGCACGTGTGTTGTACTTACGATACAGCTGTTCGCGCAAATCTCTGCGTTCGCTGAACTTAAGGAATGGGCTGTAACTTGGAGCGGTAAGGTCGAACAACCAACCCTCTTTACCCTTGCTCTTTGCAGCATCAGCAGCCTGTTCTCTTACATAATCAGGAAGACCAACCAATTCTTCTTCTTTGGTAAGAAGCATTGTGTAGTCGTTTGTAGATGACAATACATTTTTGCTGAACTGCAATGACAGGAGAGAACGCTCTTCTACATATTTGCTATAGGTCTCTTTATCTTCTTTAGAAAGATTTGCACCGCTACGAGCAAAACTATCGTATGTATCTTCCAGAAGAATCATCTGTTCAGGAGTAAGATTGAGTGATGCACGCTGGTCATAAACAGCCTTTACGCGCTGGAAGAGACCTTCGTTCAGACTTACATACATAGAAAATTCTGTTGTCAGCGGAGAGATCTCTTCTGCAATATCCTGCATCTCGTCATTGGTGTTTGCTTCCATAAGGTTGTAGAAAATTCCACCAACTCTGCCTAATGTTTCACCTGAATGTTCCAAAGCTACTATTGTATTCTCAAAAGTAGGAGCTTCGGGGTTGTTTACAATTGCATCAATCTCTTCTTTACCCTCTTTAATACCCTGTTTGAATGCAGGCAGGTAATGTTTGTTCTCAATTTTGTCAAATTGAGGTGCGCCATACGGAAGTGGCGATTCTGTCAATAATGGATTCTCCATATTACATGATGTAATAAATAAAGCCAGCACTGCCGGCAGGAAAAAATTTCTTTTCATTTTCTTTTATGATTTTTTTATTATAGTCTGAGTGCGAAGTTACGAAAAATAGTTATCTTTACGGAAATTAATTATAAAAATGAAGAAATTATTCCTTTTACAGATATTGATAGCCTGTTCATCAGTGTTGTTTGCGCAGCAAAAACAGGCATCTGCCGTATATGCCGTAGATGGTAGTGGTGAGAAAGAAGTTTATAGATCTCACATAACTTTAGAGGCATTTGGCGTAGATGAAAGTGTTGTATATGTTACTGATGGAGTAGAGTTGTCATTGTCCTCTATGAGACTTAATAAAACAGCTGGTGCATCAACCGTTAAAGATAACATTAAACGTAATGGCATGAATGCTGCTGTATTGGCCGATGCCGGCAGTACTCTGAATTTATACAACTGTGAATTGACATCGCACGCTACAAATGCCGATGGTATAGCTGTCACAGGTATGGGTAGCACAGTTTTTGCAACATCGCCAATAATCAATATATCAAGAGACAATGCTGCCGGTTTGAATGTTTTCAACGGAGCTAAAGCAGTACTGGAAGATGTAACTGTAAACACTGCATCGCTTACCAGTCCTGCATTTCTGGCTCAACAGGGAGGAACTATTCAGGTAACTGATGTTAACGGAGATTTGAGCGGTGCAGATTCACCTATTATATATTCATCGGGCAATGTAGATATAACAGGTGGTAGAATGCTTTCATACAGTTCACATATTGCCACAGTGAACGGAGGCGGTCAAATATCTTTAGAGGATGTATCGTTTTATGGTTACAAGTATTATGGTTTTCAGCTATACAATAACGGCAAGAGTGCAGAAAACGGTGGTACAGGTAATTTAGAGATTAAAGAATCTACCATCGCAATAGCAGAAGGCCCTATGTTCTATGTAACCAATACCTCTGTAAATGTAGATTTGGAAGAGGTTAAATTTGGATTTGCTAAAGATGCTCCTTTGGCTGAAATTGTAGCAGGAGACTGGGGTGAAGCCGGAAAGAATGGAGGTAATTTGGTGCTTAATGTCGAACAACAGCATTTGGAAGGCGATATAATTGTAGATGCAATTAGTACTGTGAAGTTTGATATGGGCAGTAAGGTTACTTACAAAGGTGCCATAAACCCAAATAAACAGGGTACAGCAGTGGTTGTAATGGATAAGACCAGTAAATGGACTCTTGCAGCAGATTCTTATCTTGAATCTATTCAGTTTGAAAAAACTGTAGAAAAAGGAATTAAACAGATAAGCAGTAAAGGACATAATATATACTATAATCCAAATAATCCCGCCAATGCTGCATTAGGAGGTAAGACATATCCACTTAAGGGTGGTGGTTCTTTATTAACTTATTAATTAAACGCTAATTATGAAAAAGATGTTTCTTGTGGTTTTAGCTGTATTTGCAGCATTACCTACGTTTGCAGATGAGAAACCTATTCAGGTTGGACAGTTACCGGAAAAGGTAAGAAGTTTTGTTGCTACATATTTTGAAGGAACTACAATTGAATATGCTCAGATTGAAAACAGAGCTTCGTTGGTACAATATGAGATAGTATTGTCAGATGGTTCGGAATTACAGTTTAACAAACAGGGTAAATGGACAGAGATTAAACGTAAGAAGAGTGCTGTACCATCGGCTATAATTCCGTCAAAGATTCAGACATACATCAACGTAACCTATCCGAATGCTTTTATCAAAGAGGTGGAACACGATGATAGATTGTATGAACTAATTTTGAGTAATGGATTTAAACTGACATTTAACAGCTCATTGAAATTGATTGATATTGACAAATAAAAATGATACAAAAGAGAGGTTTAAAGTTCATATTATCACTATTGTTTGTCATTCTGCTTTATGCAGGTTGTACAGAAGTTGATCCTATAAATACCAAAAGGGATATAAAGCATACTATCATTGTATATATGGCAGCAGACAACAACCTTACAGGTTATGTTGCCGACAATATTGATAAGATGCGTGTTGCAATGAATAATGAACTATCTAAAGAGAATACCATAGTAGCTTATGTAGATCAACTGAATAAGAAACCTTGTCTGTTGGAGATATACAATCAGAAGATAGATACCGTTCAGGTATATGATGAGATGAATTCAACAGACAGTGAGGTTCTTGAATCTATAATAGGAGAGGTGATAGATAAATATCCCTCTCCTTCATACGGTCTCATTATGTGGTCACACGGCAGTGGTTGGCTGAACCAGAAATCACTCAGTTATATATCGTATAATATCTTTGGTGCTCCGTTAAGAGATGGTAGTGTAAGAGAAACATCTATAGCGAATTATCCTATATCGGATTGGATAAGAGACCCATATAGAGAGATAGAGACCAAAGCTTTTGGTTACGAACAGAAAGAGGGTGCCACCTGGATGGAACTATCGGATATGGCAGACGCAATGCCGGACAATCGTTTTGATTATATACTTTTTGATGCCTGTTCCATGGCTAACATAGAGGTTGCTTATGCGCTACGCAATAAATCGGACTATCTTATAGGTTCGGCATTGGAAATTCTGGCAGACGGTTTTCCATACGGAAATATTATTAAGCCTTTGTGTGAAGGAGAATATTCGTTGGTGTGCCAGTTCTTTTATGATGAATACAACCAATACAGCGGAGCAGAACAGACGGCCGGAGTTGCATTGATTAATAATGTAGAGATAGATAGTCTGGCAAATTGTTTCAGAAAGATAGTTACAGAATATGCCGATGCTATTCCCAATGTAGATATATCACAGGTGCAGAGATTAGACAGATACAACAGAACCGTATCTTTCGATATGATGGATTATGTTACGGAACTGATACAGGAAGAAAACGAACTGCTTACAGAGTTTGCTGCTCAGTTTAATCGTGCAGTTCCATATAGCATATCAACCCCCAGATATCTGAATATCTTTGATGTGAATGCGTATAGTGGATTAAGTATGTATGTACCTCTTCCACAATACAAGAGTGTAGTAAACCCATACTTTTTAGAAACAGAATGGAGTAGATTTACTAATTTTGGACAATAATTAACTAAATACTTATCAATTGCTAATCAAAAACAATGAAAAAGATTACTTTATTATCAGTATGTCTTTTGGCATTATCAATGTCATCATGTAAACAGGATGGTATGTTGCCAAGAGACTCCCGCGTTTCAAAACTCTCTCAGTTTGATGCACAAGCAGATGAGATTATTGATCAGATGACATTAGAAGAGAAAGTAGCCATGCTGCATGGTAAGCACATGTTTACATCGGAAGGTGTGCCTCGTTTGGGTATTGCCGACATGATTTATGCCGATGGCCCGTTTGCCATTCGTGAAGAGATGGAACCCCATTCATGGAACTCTTTGCATCTTACAACAGATTCATCTACATTCTTCCCAACCGGTTCTGCACTTGCAGCTACCTGGAGCCCCGAACTTGCATACCAGTATGGTAAAGGTATGGCAGTAGAGGCAAGACTTCGTGGTAAGGATATGATTCTTGGTCCTGCAATTAACATTCAGCGTATCCCAACAGGTGGACGTACATACGAATACTTTAGTGAAGACCCATTCCTTAGTGCACGTCTATCAGTAGGTTACACACTTGGTGTTCAGGATAATGGTGTAGCTGTATGTTTAAAACACTATGCTCTTAACAACCAAGAAAACAACCGTGGTACTGTTAATGTAATAGCAAGTCCTCGTGCAATGCGTGAAATCTATCTGCCTCCATTTGAAGCAGCAGTAGTTGAGGGCGATGCGTACGGTGTGATGGCTGCATACAATAAGGTAAACGGCTACTGGTGTTCAGAAAACGATTTCCTGCAGAATCAGGTGCTTCGCAGAGACTGGGGATTCAAAGGAATGGTTATTTCAGACTGGGGTGGTACACATAGTACTGTAGATGCCATAAACAACGGTCTTAATGTAGAGATGCCAAACCAGCAGTATTTGGGACAGGCACTGCTTGATTCTGTTAAAGCCGGTGCTGTATCGGAAGAGACACTTAATCTGCGTGTTAAGGAGATTCTTCGAGTTCGTTTCGCCATAGAACCAATACCTGCAGAGAAGGCAAATGTAGAACTTACAGCTAAACCGGAACAGGCACAGATTGCATACGATGTAGCTGCAAAATCTATTGTACTGCTTAAAAACGAATCAGATCTTCTTCCTATTAACTTCAATAAGGTGAGGAAGATAGCAGTTATAGGCGATAATGCAAACCGTAAGATGGCAAGCGGTGGTGTAGGTGCAGGTGCTAAGGCACATCGCGAAATTACCCCTATGGAGGGATTGCAGAACGTTATAGGCGATAGGGCAGAGATAGTATTTGCTCAAGGTTATACCATACCGGTACGTAATCGTTGGAGCAGACAGCCTGCACAGCAGGATAACAGTGCGCAGCTTAGAGAAGAGGCTGTAAAAGTGGCAAAAGATGCAGATTTGGTGCTCTTTATAGGAGGTAATAATCGTGAAATAGAGACAGAAGGAAGCGATAGAGCCAATATAATGTTACAGGGTGGTCAGGATGAACTTGTAAAGGCTCTTGCAGAGGCTAATCCAAATTTGGTAACAGTACTCGTTGCAGCAGCTCCTGTAGATTTGAATGTAGTAGAGGCGTACTCTCCAACAATAGTAGTATCATGGTTCAATGGTTCACAGGGTGGTAATGCATTGGCAGATGTATTGACTGGAAAAATATCTCCTTCAGGAAAACTGCCTTTCACATATCCGGTAAAACTGGAAGATTCTCCTGCATACGCAACAGGCAGCTATCCACAGACCGATGCTCCTATAGCAGAAGATATCTTTGTGGCTTTGGTGGGTGAAAAATCACAGGACGAACTTATGAACGGTTCATCAAACAGAACAACTGCTCTCTATGCAGAAGATTTGCTGGTAGGTTATCGTTGGTTCGATACCAAGAATGTCAGACCAATGTATCCGTTTGGTCATGGTCTTAGCTACACCACATTTGAATATTCAGATCTTAAGGCTACAAAAGAGAAGTATTCAGAAAAAGAGAATATAGAGGTATCATTTATATTGAAGAATACCGGTAAGGTTGATGCTGATGAAGTTGTACAGCTATACGTTCACCGTCTGGATGCAACCGTAGAATGGCCTTACAAAGAGTTGAAGGCATTTGACAGAGTAACAGTAAAAGCAGGCGAAAGTGTAGAAGTAAATCTTTCAATTCCGGTTGAACAGCTTAAATACTGGAGTGAAGAAGAGTACGACTGGCAGCTTGAACATGGTAATATAGAACTGCTGCTTGGTTCATCATCGGCAGATATCCGATTGTCAACTAAAGTAGCTATCTAAAAGAAAATTCTTTAGAAATATCTGTATGAACTGCACTCCAAAAGTTAGACACAAGACTTTTGGAGTGCAGTTTATTGTTAGGTCATAGAAACCCGTAATGAGCCAAAACATTTTTTTAAAAAAAAAAGTTTCTATTTCAGTTTCATTTCAGAATTGTATATAATCTTTGCAATGAAATTCTGAGCAAGCAACAGGATTTCACTTAATTATTAACTAAAAAAACAGATACAATTATGAAAAAGATTTTTGCAATACTTGCTATCACATTAGCAACATTTACATGGGCAAAGGCTGATGACAGACCGGTTACTTTCGAACAGCTTCCAAATGCTGCCAAGACATTCATCAAGAACACCTATCCAAACGAAAAGATATCGTTTGCCACTATTGATGATGATTTGATAAAACCAGACTACAATGTAGTTCTTGCTTCAGGTATAAAGATACAGTTTGAAAACAACGGTAAGCTGGAGAAGATAGAGTCAAGAGCAGGTGTTCCTGCAAAAGTGGTTCCTACACAGATAACCGATTATGTAAAGGCTCACTATCCTGATGTGACAATTGTAGAGTACGAAGTTAGCCGTTTTGTGTACGAAGTAAAGCTATCAAACCGTCTGGAGATTAACTTTAACCACAACTTCAAACCGGTTAGATATGACGATTAATTCACAACCGGAAAATTTAAAAGGACGCATCCTTTCGGGTGCGTCCTTTTAAATTTAATAAGTATGTTGTACTACAAACCCCAATATTTAAGATCTAAGCTTGATTCTAAACGTGCTTCGCGGGAATTATCCAGATCTTTAAACAGATCTATTCCCGATAAGGATTCAAGCATATCTATGCTTATGGCACATTTTTGCATATTGTCGTTCTCTGCCCTGTTGTACATAATAAACGCAATACCCTGATCATCTGACATAACTGCTTTAAAGAAAGCATCGGGAACAAGTACACTGTTGCCTATAGAACCATATTCATTACCAAACAGCAACGGGCCTGTTACCACCTGTACACTTCCAAACTTGTTAGCCCATCCGCGTACCTTCTCTTCAAGAGTGTTCCACTGTCCTGCATTCAACGATTGGTTTTGCGGACAGCAATTGGTAAAGTAAAATGTTTCCTGCATTGCATCTTCGCTCCATTTGAAATCGGCTGCAGGAGCCATGTGTCCTCGAGACCATCCGGAATTTCTATAGTCATCGTTGGCTGCCTGTTCTACATATAGATCTCTGTCCTGTTTGAAATTTTTTCCGTCACGAACAGCATTACCATCGGTTTCTTTTGCAGTTAATTCATACTTTACCCACAGTGGCAGTTTCCACTCTTCATGAAACATTAAATAGTATCCGCTGTATTCTACCAAGTGCAGACTGGCATTATCGGGAATCAGGTCGTCATCATATATGGTGTAATCTATGCTATCTTCAGTTTGATAGTTATAGTTGTTACGCACGCAGTAATCTACCAGAACACACAATCCTATAATGATAAATAATATAAGTTTTCGTTTAGTCTTCTTCTTCATCTTTATATTTGGTTATTTTACTGCAAAATTAATCTCTTATTTCCAGATATAAAAATAAAACTCCGGCAAGCGAAATGTGACAATCAGCTTTGCTTAGTGAAATAAAATTCATTGTAATTAAAACTAAAAGCATAACTTTGTAGAGCATATACAGACAGATTATGAGTATAAATAGTGAAAACACAGCATTAGTGCTGGAAGGAGGATACAGAGATAGGAAGATATAAAACTACAGCTATAATAAAAAAGTATCTAATATCTTGCTGATTTCCGAAAGATATTGCCTATATTTGTAAAAAACTAACAAATAAGTGTAATATAATATGATTATCCAATTCACAGTAGAGAATTTTCTCTCATTTAAAGAGCATACAACACTATCCCTCGTGGCATCGGCTTTGAAGGAGAAACAATCGTTGGTTGAAGATGTCGTTTTCGAACTTGATGGAGCTAACATCTCACTACTTAAAAGTGCTGTTGTATATGGTGCGAATGCTAGTGGTAAGTCCAATCTGGTAAAAGCACTCAACTTCTTTAAATGGTTTGTCATTAATTCTTCTAAGGGGGTACAATCGGGAGAAAAAATTCAAGTAGAGAGTTTCCGCTTACATAAGGATACAGAGTTGGAACCAAGTTACTTTGAAGCCATCTTTGCTGATAAGGAACTGCAATATAGATATGGCTTTGAGTTAGATGCTACCCGTGTCTATAGAGAGTGGCTGTATCAAAAGAGTAATAAGCGTAAATCTAAGGAGGTAGAGTTGTTTTTCAGAAATGGAGAAGAATATACAATTCACCAAAAATATGCAGTCGGCAAAGAGGTAGTATCCAAAAAAATGGTGCGTGACAATGCATTACTACTCTCTGTTGCAGCTCAATTCAACGAGGCTGTTTCTGTTGAAATTATGAAGTGGTTAGCAGACACCACTATAGTGACAGGTAGTAGCGATGAAAGCATTTGGGATATGGCAACTACTCAGTTGGATAACCCAAAGATGAGGCAACGTATTGTGGCATTTGCTCAGTTTGCAGATTTTGGCATCAGTGACATCCGTAAGATTGATAACACTGTTACAAGTTCGCATTTACAGTATGATGAAGATGGAATGGCAGTTCATAGCGTTACTTTCCCATTCCGCAAGAACGAATCTGAAGGCACTATCAAGTATTTCTCATTAGCATATCCAATCATAGACGCTTTGGACAATGGTAAGAGATTGATTATTGACGAATTTGATTCTAAGATGCACCCACTGCTAACAAGTAAGATTATATCGTTGTTCAACTCTTCAGAGACGAATCCTCGCAATGCGCAGTTAATATTTACTACACACGATACAAATCTGCTTAATGCCGGGTTATTCCGTAGAGACCAGATTTGGTTTACACAGAAAGATAGATATGGCGCAACTGAATTATATTCGCTTGTAGAGTATAAAGTGCGTAATAGTGCCCCTTATGAGAAAGAATATCTGATGGGCAAGTATGGAGGTATTCCATTGATAGGCCGGTTTGAACGTTTGTTTGAAACAAATAACAATGAAGAGTATGGCAAAGAGAAATAGACCTAATCCGCGCGAGGAACGATCGCTTCGTCGAATCAGTTCTACTCGTGTGGTAAAACAATCATTCCTTATTATATGCGAAGGAGAGAATACTGAACCAGACTATTTTAATGCATTCCGCTTAACATCCGCAAATATAAAGGTTATAGGTCAGGGAATAAGCACAATTGGTTTAGTTCAGAAGGCTATTCGCATTAAAGAAGATGAGCGATACAAAGGTAATAGTTATGACTAATGCTGGGTTGTATTTGACAAAGACGACTTTCCAAATAATGATTTCAACAATGCTATTGCTTTAGCAGAGAATAATGGCATAAAGGTAGTGTATAGTAACCAAGCATTTGAATTGTGGTTCCTGTTACACTATAACCTCATTCAAGGGGCAATGCACCGTAATCTATACGCATCTAAACTGAATGAACACCTTGATTTTGTATACAGCAAGGAGCGTGGCATTGGTGCGCTAATGTATCAAGTTTTACTACCAAAACAGGCTGATGCTATTAGAAATGCTCGAGTCATTTTACAACAATGGGATGGTGTTTCACCAGCGCAATCAGAGTCATCTACAAAAGTACATCTGCTTGTTGAAGAACTCAATAAGTATCTTTAAATTATATAAACTTTCCGCATTCAATGTAGGTGAAAGTTTAATCTAACTACGTTAGCTTTAAGTTGTGCATGTTTGGGTTTAAAATCTATAAAAACAATGAATTTGTTGCACGAATGATAATTTTATTAGTACTTTTGCATTATCGTAACCACTGTTACGGTAATGAGCATTACGATAAAATATTTAGGTATGAGATTTTTTGATAGAGAACAAGAGTTTGAAAAGCTTAGAGAGATAGAAAAAATATCTCATGAGGTAGCCCAATTTACCGTCATTACGGGAAGACGTCGTATTGGTAAGACTGAGATGGTCGAGAAGTATTATGAGGACAAGACAATGCTATACTTTTTTGTTGCTCGCAAAGCAGAATCCGATCTATGCAATATATATGTAGATGAGATACG
>JAFYMP010000099.1 GCA_017556585.1 Bacteroidaceae bacterium | reverse complement strand
CCAGAACGAATTGCCGAAATTGAAGAGCAAGTTGCTGATGGCGAAGAGTTCAGGTGTTATTTTGAAGACGAAGAATCGTTGAAGGAATTGGGCGAAATGAGATATACCGACCCAGAACGATTTTATCGCATTATTCGTAAAGAAGAATTATTTTTGAATACTTGTTTACAGACTTTTGGCTTTCATAATTATATCGTATCACTAAATCCAGACAAGCTCTTTGGCTAATATAAATACTACATTATATGGAGAATGTTTAATGAATTTTCGTGATTTTGTTAAAAAAGATAATAAACGTACCATTCCTGAAGAACCGGAAGAATACTTGGAAGAACCAGTTGAAGAATTGGATGAAGATACTGAAGATGATTATGGTGAGGAAGAAGACGATACTGAAGACGAATACTATGAAGAACCTGTAGTGTATGTGCCACCACAGCCACCACAGAGATCAGCACAAAGAATAGTACAGCGTCCACAGCCAAAAGTTCAAAGACCTGCACCAAGACCAGCACCACGTCCACAACCTGTATATCGTCCACAACCACAACGAATACAGCGTTCAGCAATGCCTGTGGACCAGTACAACCGTCCAATACAAATTAGCAAAAAGCAATTAGCAGAAAATACTATTGAGAATACTGCTAATACTTTGACAGAAGCTATTAAGAGAAAGGTTGATACCATATTCTATCGTTTTGGTATTCAGGGTTTGGAAAAGTTGGATGAAAAGATACTTGATACTATTGAAGAATTACAGTATCCAGAACCAAAACCAATTAAGAAATCTGGAGTAAGTATGAGAAGAGTACCTGGTAAGAGAGTGGTTCGTAAACCAAAACCACTTCCTATACAAGATATACAACCTGCCTGGAAAAATGTTCCTGAATTTAAAGGTGAAATAGAAGAACCTATTACTGAAGAATACTATGAAGATTTGCCACAAGAACCAATCTACGAAGAAACTCAGGAACCAGTAGAAGAATCTATTGAAGAACAGGTAGAAGAAACAGTTGAAGAACCACAGAAAGAACTTTCAATGATGGAACTTGCTGAACAGGCTTTGAACATTGACCCCTCAAAGGTTATGAAACACGACGCCGGTGGAACAAACCCAGTGTTCGCACCACAACCTGTTCCTGTTAGAACACCAACAGAACCAGCAGAAGTTCCTATCGCATTAGAATTTCCCGACGTTGCTACTCCAAAAATTCTCACTATGCCTGTCATAGAAGAACAGAAGGAAGAACCTGCTCCGGCACCTGTGGAACAACCAGCACCAGCAAAGAAAACTAGAAAAAAGAAGGTAGAAAAGGACACACAAACTAATGAAGAAAAATAAAACTGATAGAAAACAAAAAGAAGTCAAAGATATGGTAGTAGTGGACGGGACCGTTGTGGAAGCGTTCGCTAATGCTATGTTTGATGTCAAACTAGATAACGGTGCTATTATAAAATGCACTTTGTCAGGTAACATACGCAGATTTAAGATACGAATTAACCCTGACGAGAGAGTTCAAGTCGGCATTAGTATCTACAATAATGAGGTTGGCAGAATACTATACCGATACAATT
>JAFYMP010000098.1 GCA_017556585.1 Bacteroidaceae bacterium | reverse complement strand
TATTATCCACTCACACGACTGGTTGACATATCCTGCCGGTATTCATGCTAAGCAGGTTAGTGGTAAACCTTTGGTTATACACGTACATGCTACCGATTTTGACCGTAGTCGCGGTAATGTGAATCCTACCGTTTATGCCATTGAAAAGAATGGTATGGACTATGCAGATCACATAATGTGTGTAAGTGAACTGACACGTCAGACTGTTATCAATAAGTATCATCAAGATCCGCGTAAGGTTTCTACAATGCACAATGCTGTAGAGCCTCTGCCACAGGAAATTCAGGATATTGTTCCTCAGAAGAACGAAAAGGAGAAAGTAGTTACTTTCCTGGGACGTATTACTATGCAGAAAGGTCCTGAATACTTTGTGGAAGCTGCCGCTTTGGTTCTGAAACGTACAAATAACATTCGTTTCTGTATGGCAGGTAGTGGTGATATGATGAATGCAATGATACGTTTGGCTGCAGAACGAGGCATTGCAGATCGTTTCCACTTCCCCGGATTTATGAAGGGAAAACAGGTGTATGAATGTCTGAAATGTAGCGATGTATATATAATGCCGTCAGTGTCGGAACCGTTTGGTATATCTCCGTTGGAAGCAATGCAGTGCGAAGTTCCTACCATTATTTCCAAGCAGTCGGGTTGTGCCGAAATCTTAGACAAATGTATCAAGGTTGATTATTGGGATATTTATGCAATGGCAGATGCTATCTATTCTATCTGTAATAATCAAGTTCTCTATGATTACCTGAAAGAGGAGGGTAAAAAAGAGGTTGATGCTATTACTTGGGATAAGGTGGGCGAAAGGATATTGGCTCGCTATAATGAGTTGTTAGGAATTAAGTAAGAATTAAATAAATGACGATATGAAAACTATATGTCTATATTTTGAACTTCATCAGATTGTACATCTAAAAAGGTATCGTTTCTTTGATATAGGTACAGACCACTACTACTCTGATGATTATGCAAACGAAGCCAGTATATCGCATATTGCAGAGAATTCATATATCCCTGCTCTGAATGCAATGATTGATATGGCTAAACAGAGTAATGGCTACTTTAAAGTGGCTCTCTCAATGTCCGGTGTAGCTCTTGAATTGTTGGAGAGATATGCTCCGGCAGTTATTGAGTTGCTTCAGGAACTTAGTGCTACAGGTTGCTGCGAATTTTTGGCAGAACCATATTCTCACGGTTTGGCATCGCTTGCTCCTAATGGAGAAGAGGGGTTCCGCGAAGAGACATTCCGCTTAGTGGACAAGATAAATCAGCTGTTTGGTCAGAAACCTACTGTATTTAGAAACTCTAACCTTATATATAATGACGATATAGGTGCAATGGTTGCAGGTATGGGTTTCAAGGGAGTGCTTACTGAGGGTGCAAAACATATTTTGGGTTGGAAGAGTCCTCATTATCTGTATCACTGCAATATGGCTCCAAAACTGAAAGTCTTGTTGCGTGACTATAAACTTTCTGACGATATCAGCCTGCGTTTCTCAAATCCTGCTTGGGAAGAGTATCCACTTATGTGCGATACCTATATGGACTGGATTAAAGATATGCCGGAAGAGGATGGTATCTACAATATCTTTATGGAACTGTGCGCTTTGGGCATATATCAGCCACTAAGTTCAAATATTCTGGACTTTATCAAAGCTATGCCTGAATGTGCAAAACAGCGCGGTATTACATTCTCTACACCATCTGAAATCATTAAGAGTCACGATTCTGTAGCTCCGCTTGATGTTCCGTATCCAATGTCCTGGAACGACGAAGAACGCGATATAAGCTGTTGGTTGGGTAACGTTATGCAGCGCGAAGCATTTGAAAAGCTTTACTCAATAGGTGAAAGAGTAAGATTGACAAACGATAAGCATCTGCTACAGGATTGGGATTATTTGCAGGCAAGCAATAACTTCCGCTTTATGACCACAAAGAATAATAATGTATCTATGGATCGTGGTATCTACGAATCTCCATACGATGCGTTTACCAACTATATGAATATTCTTGGTGACTTTATGGCTCGTGTGCGTTGGGCATTGCCTCAGGATATGGAAATTGAGGAACTGAATGCTTTCCAAACCACTATCCGTAATCAGGATAAGAAGATTCAGTCTTTGGAAAAACTGGTTGCTCGCTTAATGTCCGCAAATACAAAAAAGAAGAAATAAAAGATTATTTGGTCCGAAGGATGTTTGCGGAGCAAACTAATATAGATAAGGGACCGGAT
>JAFYMP010000097.1 GCA_017556585.1 Bacteroidaceae bacterium | reverse complement strand
GTGTCCTCCTCCCCCCACCTCCGTGACTACAACTTAAATTAAGGACCTGGTAGTGATCGCTGCCCGGCCCACGTTCGATACACAAAATAGGTTGATTGTCAAGGTGTTTATTGGTATAGTTAGGATAAGTTAACTTATGTTAGCTAATACTAATGAAAGCAGGTAATGAGATCATGAAAGCAGGTTACGTTTTGATTAATGCTTCAGGGTTAGACCTTCTCTCTGAAAGTACGCAGACTATTGCAGGCCTTTACGATAAGTGTAAAGCTGCTATGGCCACAGGTAAGATGATTATCGCTGAAAACATCATTTGGGGTGATGACGGTGTTATTTCACCTATTCCGGTGTTTGCAATCGATATGGGTTCTACTTATGGTATTTACCTTACTGCTTCTACTCTTCAGATCAGAGTAAGCCCGTCTAACGTAGTTACCATTGTTAACATGGCACCGGCCAACTAATGAGGTGATACAGTATGTCTTTATTTTGGTATCCTGATATAAATGAAAAATATGTTTTTGACGGTAAGCCTGATAAGGGCATACTGTTAGCTTCTTACATTAACTATTTTTTATCACGTTTACAGTCTATGTTCACTTATGAAGGTTTACCTGATACGGTACCTCAAAAGTGGTTAGAAAATCTGCTTTTGGTGAATGGTTCGTGTGTTTGGCTTAAGACAGAGCAGGACGGCCTTTTTGTTAATCGTGCTGCTCCAGGCGGTGAACGTGATGTTTATTATATTCCTACTGAAGTAATTGCGGTTAATCCGTGGGCAAAAGGCACATTAAAAGAAAAGTATATACGTGATGAAGATTGCGTATTAATGGTTAATGATACTTACGCACAAGGCATTTTACCGCTTCTAAAGAAGTATTGTTCTATGCTCGTAGAAAATGAAATATCTTTGAATATAGCTTGTATAATGTCACGTGGTACAAGTGTTTTAAGTGCTGCAGATGATAATACTAAAGCAAGTGCTGAATTATGGTTAAAAAGACTTCAGGACGGTAATTTAGGCATTATCGGTGAAGCACCTTTCTTGATCGGAAATCAGGATAGAGCATTAACAGTAAATCAGTTGTCTAATGTAGACGGTACTATCACTAATCTTATTGAGTATGAACAGTATCTTAAGGCAAGCCTTTATAATGAATTAGGCTTGCAGTCAAATTACAACATGAAGCGTGAAAGCATTAATGCCGGTGAAAGTCAACTTAATGAGGATATGCTTCATCCTTTGATTGATGATATGTTACGTGAAAGACAGATAGCATTAGAGAAAGTTAATGCTATGTTTGGTACTAACATTACTGTTAAGTTCAATTCTGCATGGGAAATCAATGAACGTGAAGAAGAAGCTGCTATAGATCAGATTGAAGCTACGGCTGAAGCTACTGAAGCTGAAGCAGAACAGATAGAAGATACTGCAGGTGAAGTAACTGAAGTTTTTATTGATGATTCTGAAGAAGATAATACAGATGTAGAATTTGAAGAAGATGAAACGGAAGTTAACGGAACTGAAGGGAACGAAACGGAAGAAACACCTGAAGTAGAAGTAACTATTTCCGAAAATGCTATTGAAGAAATTGCTGAAGCGGTAGCTGAAAAGTTAGAAGAAAGTGAAGGTGAAGAAGATGATAGTAGAGATGAAAACTCTTAATGAATATTTTGATGTATCTTCTACAGGTTTATTTTCTGCCTTTAATAATCCTGTTTGGGTAAATTCATTCCAGGACGCAAGCGGACTTGATCTTTATTTTTATATGCGTTACGGCGATAGGATAGGTAATAAGTTCTTGGATATGTTTACTGATACGGACGGTGAAGTTAAAGGTAATAATCTTACTAAGTTAGCTGATCTTATCTATTCAGTAAATGCTAAGAAGTGGGAACATCTTTACAATGCTTTCATGGCCGAATATAACCCTATTGAAAATACAGATTTCATAGAAACTATTACTGAAACTAATGGTAATACACGTGTTGTTGATACTGATAGCAGTAATACAAGGGTATTAGATAGTGAAGGTACAAGTTCAGGTAATGCTTCTACTACTTCAAGTGCTACGAGCAGCGGAACTAATTCAGGTGCTAATAATAAGTTTGGTTTTAATAGTTCTACTGCAGTAGGTGATACAACTTCAAGTGGATCCGATAGCAATACGACTAATGCTACAAATACGACTAATTCAAGCGGTACGACTACTGAAGATAGTACGATTTACGATACCGGAACTGAAGATACTACTATTACTGATAATGGTAATCATAGTTCAGAACATAGGAAACACGGTAATATCGGTGTTACTGAAAATGTTACCATGTTAGAACATGAAGTTGAATTTTGGAAATGGTCTTTTATAGATTCTATTTGTAAGGATATATGCGATATTATCGCTTTATCAATATACTAATACTAAGAAAGGGGTAACAAGTTTATGGATATTAAACAGGTTGCTACACTAATGAACGGAATTACTACCGAGATTCTTGGTGAAGGTGCGGTAGTAAATGAGGACTTGTCTAACATAGTTGATATCGGTAAGGCGATTTTCGATAATACGACTTACGATCATTACGTAAAGACTTTGGTAGATCATATCGGCAGAATGATCTTTGTTGACCGCAAGTACACCGGCGGTATGGCTTCACTTTATCGTGACTCTTGGGAATACGGTGCGGTTATGGAAAAGGTTTACGGCCTTAAGCTGCCAAATGCCGTAGAGAATGAAACATGGGACTTACAGGACGGTGCGTCTTATGATCCTAATATCTTCACTAAACCTGAAGTAGCTGCTAAGTTCTTTGATAAGAGAACTACTTTTGAGGTTGATCTTTCTATTGCTGATAAGCAAGCTAAGAGTGCTTTTAGTTCTGCTCAGCAGCTTAATGCTTTTGTATCTATGCTTACAACTGATGTTGATAAGTCACTTACAGTAAAGCAGGAAGGTTTAGCACAGAGAACTATGACTAACCTTATCGCTTCTACTATTGCTGCTGAATTTCCTTCAGTAAGTGATGGTGATTATTCATCTTCTACAGGTGTTAAGGCTATTAACCTTCTTAAGCTCTATAATACGCAGTTTAACCTTACAGGTAATGCCGCTCTTACGGCTGATAACTGCCTTTATAGTGCTGAATTTATCCGTTTTGCTACTCTTACTATTACTAAGACAATGGCAAGACTTAAGAAGATTTCAAG
>JAFYMP010000006.1 GCA_017556585.1 Bacteroidaceae bacterium | reverse complement strand
GCTGTAATTACATTTATAATGTTCCTAGCTGCCGGTACAGGTTTTCTTGCTCTCTTTTGCTTTTCTATTATATTGTGCTTTGTTAACTCTGCGTATAAGTCAACATCCTGTAATGACGCAAACATTACAACCACACACCTTTACGAATATATAAAATCATCAAATAAGGAATCCAGCTTATCCGGGGTAATACCTTCCATATTATTGGCCCTATCCATCAAATCAGATCTATCCTGCAGGAAAGTATTAAAATCATTCAATATCTCATCTGGTTTATAACCCTTTTTTGCTATAATGCTCATGTAATCCTCTACATACCGTGCTATCCTATAATGTACTGACTCAGAACCTTGTGCAAATCTGAAATCCATATATTCGGCAAAAGCTTTCGCCTGTGTGGGTGTTATACGCAAACCCAGAGTCCTTGCTGCCTTTATATAAGACTTTTCCTGCTTGCTTAGACTCTTCACCCGTTCACGATACCGTCTGCTGGTTTCCCTACTTCTGGCCCTGGCTCTTTCTTGCTTCGCTTGACTCTGGGTGGTAACAACCGCACCGGTAACAGTTGGAATATACACAGGTTTCTCTACTGCCTTTTTAGCTGCCCGAACTGTAGACGGTGCATTAAGAAATGATTCTACTGCTCTGGCAGCAGACTTACCGCTGATACCTTGTGCTTTTAATTCGCTGACAGTAGGAAAATGTATTTGTGCAGAAAACCCTGATTCCGCTAAACGTTCTGCCCTCTTACGTGCTATACTTCTTAATCTTGAATATTCAGTATACGAACTAGCCATTACAGTACCCCCTTAATTTTCTCATGGTCAAAACAGTTCTTATTCATGTAATCTATACAGCCTATGATACCCGGAAACGAAAATACCGTTTCCCATGTACCGAAACTGACAACACGATACATTACAGGCCCGTCCTGCTCAATCCGGTATAAGTCTTTATAATCCAGAGTCATATACCATACATTTACATCATATTTATTATCCGACATTTATAAACCCCTTCCACTCTGTATTAGCTGACCGATGAAGATACCCACAGAATTGTGTTTCGCTATATTTCTTGCTCTGGTGTGCTGGATAAAGTCCAACCCAAGCATATGAAACGCCCTGATATATAGGCACCCTTTTCTGATTCATAAACTGTCGGTATTCTTCCGCACTCATTATACCATGAGCAAGGATTAAATAATCAGGATCAGTTACCCATTCACCTAACTTCAAAAAGTGCATACCAGGTCTGAAAATAGTTCCCGGTATACAATACAAAGTATAACGATAATTCATAGAAACACCCCTTATAAATCTCTATATATGGGGTACAATTTATCATAGCTGTCTGAAACAAACACCTTGCCGGTAAGAACACCATGCTTATTTTCTACTTGATAAATAACAGCAAGAGAATCAGGAGCAAGGGCCAGCATAGCAATAGTAACACCAAAACGAATTTTGTGCAGCAGTAGTTTAGGAAAACCAAACCCCGGTTTATAGTCCTGATAGAAGGAGTCTAAAGTTTTGTACGTAAGGATTCCCACACAATCCCCACCTTTCTAATTATTACCTATAATAGGTTTAATTCATTTTAACACAG
>JAFYMP010000096.1 GCA_017556585.1 Bacteroidaceae bacterium | reverse complement strand
TCCGAGTACTGAGCAGAGTCCTGACCGACAAGACTTCCATCAGAGACCTTTTCAAAGGCTCCGAAACTATCGAGGATACGGATGATGAGACTGTTCAACTGCATTTTGAGTTTAAGTTTTAAATTTTATTGGACACTAGTGTTACAACAATATGAAATGGGCTGAAATGTCAAAGCGTTCACTTAGAGGTGAGACCGAAAAGATGTTGCCACATTATGAAAAGATGATGTCTGTTCTTGGACATAATCCCTACTTTCTCTATAACTACAGTGCTGAATTAAACTATATAGGATTATATGAAGAGAGTAATACTATAGCAGAACTTTGCTTAAAGAGAATGAATGATTATGATGTACAGCTACTGTTGGCTGACAACTATACAAACATGTATCGATATGATAAGGCAATAGAATCATACAGAACCGCATCTGTAATGGTTCCTTCTCGCTTTGTGCCATTGGAAGAAATTATGGATATATACATTTTACAGTCTGACACTGCGGGTGCTGTGCAAATAGCTGAAGAGATAATGAATAAACCTGTAAAAGTGGAATCTGCAACAGTAGATGCCATAAGGAGAAAGGCGGAAGAGTTGATAAATAAATACTAACGATAAATAGATGCAATCAAAAATAATTATTGATAATCAAAATTAGAATTACAATGAACAAGAATGTTTTTAAAGCAATGTGGCTATCAGTGATGGCCGTTGCGGTGGTAACAGTATCAAGCTGTAGCAGTGATAGTGATTTCTTCGACCTGGATGGAGTGGACTATATAGAATCAATTGAAAATAATCAAATTTGTGAAAATCCTCTTATAAATGATGGTTATATTGATTATATTGACAATCAATATGTGATTAAAATAAGTAAACGTCAAGCTTTGGCAAAAGGTATATCAAAAGACTACTATAATGAATTAGAAATATCTATAGCAAAAGGTAATGAAATGCTGCGTAAGATTATTGATAGTTGTACAGTTAAGGGAAATACTGTTATAGTAGAGAGTATTTTATATTCAGATGATTGTAAACGAACGAATCTATCTAGAACTCTATCAGCAGATCCTGAAGCCAACAAACTACCTAGAGGATTAATCGTTACTACAGGACAAGAAATTGGAAAAGCAAGTGTTGAAAGACTTCCAATAATAATGAGATCCGTAAAGTGTAATTGTCTTTCAAATGTAGCATTAGTTCCAATTCAAATAGTAGTTGCAAGCTCATTTGGTAATAGTAATATAAAATCTGGAATAGAAAAAAACCTCAATCTCCACGTTGGATTTCCTGCTTCAAATGTTCCAGGTGGAATAGAATATTCAACAACAGATAGTTATGGAGGTAGATGTGCGTGGGCTGGAGATACAACATTAGTAAGTAATAATTAAATTCATTAATATGAACAGATTGATTTTTAGCGCGTCACTGATTACACTATTAATTACAAGCTGTAAGGATAACACTTATAAAACTCTGGATGCGGTAAAATATGAAAAGTTATTGCAACAGACCGTATTGGTTATTCCTGATTCATTGTTAACCGAGGATCAGAGACAGTTTATTAAAGAATTAGAAAACTTTATATATGACAATGCTTATGTAAAGGACAATCTTCTTCTTTTATCGGTTGGAAGAGATGCTTTTAAGAGTGCCTGTATTCCTGAATATTATTATGATATAATTTTATATCAATTCAATGAAGTAAATGATTTTGTAAATAAACCTCATCCCGAATACCCTGATTATAGTTTTAATCTAGATTCACTATTTAAGAAATCTAAAGTAAAGTAGGATTTACAGACGACAAATCCCTTCCTAAATTCAACTTTCAGGTGCAATTGTATTTACACAATAGAAGAGGTTGAATTTGAATAAAAATCCGCATAAATTTTGAATATAATTACATAACACAGAAACTTTTCAACACATTATAAATTTATAATGAATAAATATTACAATTGGTCATTAATTTATGTACCTTTGCGCCTCGAAATTAATAGCCGTTATTAAAGATGAATAAAATTGTATCAAAAGAACAGTTTTCGGAGAACGTTTTTAAGTTTGAAGTAGAAGCACCTTTGATTGCAAAATCGAGAAAAGCAGGACACTTTGTAATTATCCGTATTGGTGAAAAAGGGGAACGTATGCCATTGACCATAGCAGACGCAGACACCGATAAAGGAACTATCACATTAGTAGTACAACGTATAGGTTTATCGTCTTCAAAACTTTGTAAAATGGAAGTTGGCGATGAACTGACCGATATAGTAGGACCACTAGGACAAGCTACACACATTGAAAAATTCGGCACTGTTATTTGTGCAGGTGGCGGTGTAGGTGTAGCACCTATGTTACCAATTATAAAATCCTTAAAAGCAGCCGGTAACAGAGTAATTTCTGTTCTTGCCGGACGTAACAAAGACCTTATTATTTTGGAAGACGAAGTAAGAAAACATTCAGACGAAGTTGTTATAATGACAGACGATGGTTCTTACGGAAAACAGGGTTTGGTAACAAATGGCATAGAGGAGATTATCCAGAGAGAAAAGGTGGATAAGTGTTTCGCCATAGGTCCTGCCATAATGATGAAATTTGTTTGTTTGCTTACCAAGAAATATGAGATACCTACCGATGTTTCACTGAACACCATTATGGTTGACGGAACAGGTATGTGCGGTGCATGTCGTGTAACTGTAGGTGGCAAAACAAAATTTGTTTGCGTAGATGGTCCAGAATTTGATGGTCACCAGGTAGATTTTGACGAAATGTTAAAACGCATGGGAGCCTTTAAAGATATTGAACGCGAAGAGATAAAGAAGTTGGAAGAATCTGTTGAATGCGCGCTTTCAACACAGACAGAAGAACCAACAACAGCCGGCAACAAAGTTTCTCAAGAGATAGAATCTATAGACGTTCTTTGCGACCGCAATGCAGCATGGCGTGAAGATTTGCGTAAAGCAATGAAACCAAAAGAACGTACAGCAATAGAACGTTGCATTATGCCGGAATTGGATCCGGTTTATCGCAGAAGCAGCCGTAAAGAAGAGGTAAACCAAGGTCTGTCAGAAGAACAGGCTTTATTAGAGGCAAAACGTTGTCTGGACTGCGTAAATCCATCATGTATGGAGGGTTGTCCAGTTAATATTGAGATACCTTCGTTTATAAAGAATATTGAACGTGGCAACTACCTTGCTGCTGCTAAAGTTCTAAAAAAGACCAGTGCACTACCGGCTGTTTGCGGTAGAGTATGTCCACAGGAAAAGCAGTGCGAATCTAAGTGCGTACATCTAAAGATGGGTAAGAAACCGGTTGCCATAGGTTATCTGGAACGCTTTGCCGCCGACTATGAACGCGAAAGTGGCAATATTTCTATTCCTGAAATAGCAAAACCGAACGGCATAAAGATTGCGGTTATTGGTTCTGGCCCTGCAGGATTATCATTTGCTGGCGACATGGCTAAATACGGATATGATGTTACTGTATTTGAAGCTCTGCATGAAATAGGCGGTGTATTGAAATATGGTATTCCTGAATTCCGCCTGCCTAATCATATTGTAGATGTTGAAATTAACAATCTGCGTAAGATGGGTGTTACTTTTGTAAAAGACTGCATTATTGGTAAGACAATTACAGTAAAGAATCTGGAAAGCGAAGGTTATAAAGGCGTATTTGTAGGTTCAGGCGCTGGTCTGCCAAACTTTATGAACATACCGGGTGAAAACTTGCTGAACATAATGTCATCTAACGAATATCTGACACGTGTTAATTTGATGGATGCTGCAAGCAAGAGTTCTGACACTCCTGTTGCATTTGGTAAAAAGATTATGGTTGTGGGTGGCGGTAATACCGCTATGGACTCTGTTCGTACTGCTGTAAGATTAGGTGCTGAACGTGCTATGATTGTATATCGCCGTTCAGAAAGCGAAATGCCTGCACGTTTAGAAGAGGTTAAGCACGCAAAAGAAGAGGGTGTAGAGTTTATGACACTGCACAATCCTATTGAATATATAGGCGATGAACAAGGTCGTGTTAAACAGGTTGTTTTGCAGAAGATGGAATTGGGCGAACCGGATGCAAGCGGTCGCCGCAGTCCTGTTGAAATTCCGGGTGCTACAGAAACAATTGATGTAGATTTGGTTATTGTGGCTGTAGGTGTATCGCCTAACCCAATAGTTCCAAAATCTATTGAAGGTATTGAATTAGGTAGAAAAAACACAATTTCTGTTAATGATTCAATGCAATCATCAATTCCTACTATCTTTGCAGGTGGTGACATTGTTCGCGGTGGTGCTACTGTTATTTTAGCAATGGGTGATGGTAGAAAAGCTGCAGCAGCAATGAACGAACACCTAAATAAATAAACAGTAAAAAGATTTTGATTATGGAAAAGTATGTTTGTGATTTGTGCGGATATGTATATGATCCTGCACAAGGTGATGCAGATGCCGGCATACCTGCAGGTACATCGTTCAACGATTTACCGGAGGATTGGGTTTGCCCACTATGCGGAGTAGGTAAAGATGAATTCTCAAAAGTAGAGGATTAAAGATATAAGCCCCAAAGTTTCTGTGAAACAAACTTTGGGGCTTATTATATTTAAGATGTAAATGTTCTCTTACTTGAAGTACCAGTAGTTAAAGTTAAAGAGTTCCTTATCGCCTCCGCGGAACAGGAAGTAAATATCATGCACGCCTGTAATAGCTTGTCTGGAACGAACCTTTGTTTCTACTGTTTTCCAGTTTGTTTCACCACCGGTAGGTTCTATTATTGCAGTAGCTATAACATCTCCGTTAAGATTATCAAGTCTAACCTCTATCAAACCGCCTTCTGACCAAGCAGAAGCATTGACAACGAAAGCCTTTGCACCCTGTTCACCAAAATCTAATGCACGAACTTTAATCCAATCGCCTGTATGAATAGAAGTAATATAATGTTCTGCACCGGCTCTTCTATCGTTCTTAAGCCCGTATGAATATGCTATAGTTTCGGCCTCCATACGTTTATACGGATTCATATTTGTTATAGGTTTGCGAACTCCTTCTTTTGTAAATGGAATAAAAGGTATTGAACCATCGGCATTGAACTTAAACTCTTCTACACTGGTAGAACGACGGAATCCATCGCCATTAGGCAATATTCCATTATGATAGAACATAAAATGACGTCCCTTGAATTCAATATTTCCACCATGTATGGTAAAGCTGTTTTCAGCTTCGTCCATTATACGTCCACGGAATGTCCACGGGCCATCAATAGTAGGTGCTGTGGAATATGCCATATATTCAGGAACACCTCCAGCAGGATATACCAGATAGTAAGTTCCGTTATGTTTTGTAATCCATGGACCCTCTTCATATTGAGTCATCATCTCATTCTTTCCCTTTGCCCAGTTCATCTTTGACTGCAATTCGCCAAAAGATTTTGGATCTCTGTAACCCGGTACCTCTTTATATCCATCTTTAAAAGAGATCATATCGTCATTTAATTCAGCGTACCATAGTCCTTTGTTACCCCAGAAAAGATAGGCTTTGCCATTATCATCTATAAAAACTGAAGGGTCAATATAACCAAAACCCTCTGCCAATGGTTTTCCTATGGCATCCTTCCATGGACCTGTCGGGCTGTCAGCTACTGCCACGCACAACGCATCGCCGCCTGCCTTGGTATTACAGCACATATACCAGTACCATTTACCGTTTCTCTCTATAGCCTGAGCAGCCCAGGCTCTATCGCCCTGTTTTGCCCAATCGAATGTAGCCGTTGTCACCTGGGTTCCTCTGTAGGTCCAGTTTACCATATCGACCGATGAATAGAGCATCCAGTCTTTCATACTGAAATATTGGGCATCATCTTCATCGTGATCCACAAACAGGAATACCGTATCATTATACACAAATGGTGCAGGATCGGGAGTAAACATGGTTTGGATAATTGGATTCTGTGCCATCATATTGCCCGCAAATAACAACATAGTTGCAGCAGCAAACGTTTTCAATACATTCTTTCTCATAATTTTAATTAGTTAGTTATTCTGTGCGAAGATAGTAAAATAGTTAGTAATTTTGCACTCGGTATATGAAGAGTATTTTAGCATTATTAGGTTTATTGTCGTTAGGGCTTGGCATATTGGGTATTTTCTTACCCGTACTCCCCACTACCCCACTTTTATTATTAGCAGCTGCACTATTTCTACGTAGTAATAAAAAACTGTATGATTGGCTTATTAACCACCCTAAATTTGGTCCTTATATAACCAATTTCATGAAACACAAAGCCATACCGTTAAAGATTAAAATCCTATCGGTTTCAATGCTTTGGATAACACTGTTGTACTGCGCTATATTTGTTACTGATAATATTCTACTACGCATAATGTTTATCACTATAGCAGTAGCTGTCACCATACACATATTAGCGTATAAGACTCTAAAATAGAAAAAGGCTACTACATCTGCTGCTATTATTACCACAAAAGTTGAGTGCAGATTTACACAAAAGTCGAGTGCAGATTCCCACAAATTTCAAGTGTAAAACACCACAAAAACACAGGATACGTTGCGCAATATAAAAAAGAATTGCTATTTTTGCACAAATTTAAATCAAGTTCTGATATGGATTATTTAAAAAGAATAGCAGACGAGGAACTATCCTTGAGATTAGAAGCTTTTGGTGCAGTACAAATCAACGGGCCAAAATGGTGTGGAAAGACTACAACAGCAGAAAGACAAGCAAAGAGTGTGGTTAAATTGCAGGATCCGGATAAGCGAGCAGGCTATTTAGCTACAATCAGGACAAAACCGTCTATACTTTTGAAAGGTGAAACACCCAGACTTATTGATGAATGGCAAGATGCTCCAATACTTTGGGATACTGTAAGAACCACAGTTGACCAAAGGAAACTTAAAGGTCAGTTTATTCTTACCGGTTCTACCGTCATAAAGAAAAAGAGCGAAAAGGATACTCCAGAGGAGGAAAGAAGGATGCATACAGGAACTGGTAGAATTTCCACAATGACTATGTATCCAATGAGTCTGTATGAGTCAACAGAATCTTCAGGTGAGATATCTTTTCTTGAGTTGTTTGACAATAAAGATTTAGATATTGACGGTGTTACATCCAAACTTTCTATTGAAGAACTGATTATGGTAGCTTGTAGAGGTGGTTGGCCTGATTCCTTGAGTGTAAAAAGTGATAAAGCCAAACTGCTTATAGCAAAAGACTATCTAAACAAGGTTTGTAATGAGGACATCTCTAGTATAGACGATGTACAACGTAACCCAGAGTTAGCTAGACTGATATTACGTTCTTATGCTCGAAATCTATGCACTTTGGCAAAGAAATCTGCAATGTTGGAAGATGTAAAAGCGGAAATGGAAACAACAGCGCAATCCACTTTCGATGAGTATGTTGATGCATTAAAGCGTTTATTCGTAATAGAAGATATTGAAGCCTGGTGTCCTGCTATTCGTTCTGCATCTGCAATAAGATCAAGTAAAAAAAGATGCTTTATAGATCCGTCTATTGCCGTTGCAGCTATGGGTGCATCTCCTAAAACTCTTGAATTGGACTTAAAGACATTTGGATTCGTATTTGAGTGTATGTGTATTCGCGACTTAAAGGTCTATTCTCAATCTATGGGAGGTAAAGTGTCTTATTACCATGATAGGTATGGACTTGAAGCAGATATAGTTTTACATCTTGATGATCAGCGATATGCACTGATTGAATGTAAACTTGGCAGTAGAGACATTGATGAAGGTGCAACGCATTTGCTTGAGATGCAAAAATTAATTCGTGAGAAGAATGAAACAGAGAAACAAATGCCTCTTCGAGAACCAGACCTCCTCATTGTATTGACTGGTGGTGAAATTGCCTATACTCGCGAAGATGGTGTTAAGGTAATTCCTCTTGGCTGTCTTAAGAATTAAAATTATATTACCACAGAGATTTTAGCATATATGACTTTGGGATAGACATTTTCATAGCACATTCTGTAATACTACCAATAAGATGCAAATTTTGGTTAATATTATAAACTGAGTATGCCGTCTCAGCAAATCCTAACTGTTACAGCATAAAAAAAGCACGAGCATAACCTGATTGTGTTGAATAGCAAACGCTTTATTTCCAATATGTCTGTCAATTGCTTGACTTTGCGAATATATACACTAATTTTAAGAAAAACAACTTTGCCTTCAAAAAAAAAGAAATACTAACATCATGGGGAGAGTTTCAAATGAATGAACTAACTTTGCAGAAATTGTAAAAAAACTACAAACAATATGGAAAGAAAGTCAGATATTGGCCTTATAGGTCTTGCAGTTATGGGCGAAAACCTGGTTCTCAACATGGAGAGCAAAGGTTTTTACGTAAGTGTTTATAACAGAACTGTAGAAAAGGTAGAGAACTTTATCAATGGACGTGGAAAGGGTAAAAACTTTTACGGTGCAACATCATTAGAAGATTTCATCGCATCTTTGGAACGCCCCAGAAAGGTATTCTTAATGGTTAAAGCAGGACAGGCAGTAGATGATTTTATTGAAAAACTTATCCCAATGCTTGAACCGGGCGACGTCATTATAGATGGTGGTAACACGCACTTCCCCGACACAGCACGCCGTACAGCATACGTTGAAAGCAAAGGCCTGCTCTATATAGGTACAGGTGTATCAGGTGGTGAAGAGGGCGCTTTGAATGGTCCAAGTATGATGCCTGGCGGTTCACCAGCAGCATGGCCTATTGTTAAGCCTATCTTCCAGAGCATCTGTGCAAAGGTAGAAGATGGCACACCATGTTGTGACTGGGTAGGCGAAAATGGCGCCGGTCACTTTGTAAAGATGGTTCACAATGGTATTGAGTATGGCGACATTCAGTTGATTTGCGAATGCTACCAGATAATGAAAGATTATCTTGGTATGTCAAATGAAGAGATGCACCAGGTTTTCGCTGAATGGAACAAGGGCGATTTGGATAGCTATCTGATTGAAATTACACGCGACATTCTTGCCAAGAAAGATGAGAATGGTGAATATGTTCTGGATTACATTCTTGATACTGCCGGACAGAAAGGTACCGGTAAGTGGACTGCAGTAGCAGCATTAGATCAGGGTGTGGCACTGACATTGATTGGTGAATCTGTATTTGCACGTTGTCTGTCTGCACAGAAAGACGAACGTGTAGCTGCCAGCAAAATTCTTGAAGGTCCAAAAGGCGGTAAGTTCACAGGCGATAAAGCTGCATTCCTGGAAGATATCCGCAAAGCGCTGTTTGCTGCAAAGATTGTATCATACGCACAGGGTTACGCTTTGATGCGCGCAGCAGCAAAAGAGTATGGTTGGAACTTGAATTACGGTGGCATAGCATTGATGTGGCGCGGTGGATGCATAATCCGTTCTGTATTCTTAGGCAAGATTAAGGATGCATTCGTAAAGAATCCTGATCTGGCAAACCTGATGCTCGATTCATTCTTCCAGGAGAAACTGGCTGATGCTCAGCAGAGTTGGCGTAACGTAATTGCTCAGGCTGTTGTTAATGGTATTCCGGTTCCTACACTGACTGCAGGTTTGGAATATTATGATGGCTATCGTTGCGACAGATTGCCTGCAAACATGCTCCAGGCACAGCGCGACTATTTTGGTGCTCACACATACGAACGTACAGACAAACCACGTGGTGAGTTCTTCCACACCAATTGGACCGGACATGGTGGTGACACTGTAGCAGGAACGTATATAGCATAAAAAAAACTCCTTCGGGAGTTTTTTTTATGCTATAACGTTCCTTAGAACAACCTTATTTATATTGGCACGCTACGCGTGCGTCCTTCGGACCAATTAATCTTATATCGTTCCTTGGAACGACCTTAGTTTTTGTAGTACTTTTTGCCATTAATGATGTAAAGACCTGGAGTATTCATATCAGAGACTTTGGTTCCATCTAATTTATAGATGTACTGATATTCTTTTGAATTGGAATCTGAATTCACAACATCTATACCATTATAGCCACCTGCACCATAATAACCTTTTATGATAGCATCTTTCAAATCAGGCTGATTAAACTCCGGCACACTGCGCGAATCGCCATCGGAAAGTCCTTTCCAATAGAATGTAGCTATTGATTTCTTCTTTGCCTCTTGCACAAAAAACCTGCAATACTCTAAAAGATTATCCTTATACATCTTGTAATCACCGTTATCATTATCGGCTTCATTAAGAGAGCCCCACTCTCCTATTATGACAGGAATTTTGTATGACGGAAATTTACTGCGCAAATTTGCAAGCATAGCTGTTGCATCTGTCTTAGCGGACTGTAAATCTTCAAGATTCTGCTGATAATAATGAATTTGCAGAATAAGATGTTTCTTTCCATCCGCAGCAGCATCTGTAGGTATTTTAAATTTTGTATAAGGATCATTCAGATGTTCATCCCAGTTATATTGTCCCAGACAACTGCTTGCTGCGTATGGAGTAACTATAAGATTTCTGACAGCATTATTACCACCTGTAGAACGAACCACATCAACGAATGTTTGTGCATAATTATTTATGGCATTGTAAGCATCATCTGCCACACTTTTTGAATAGCCACCTGGTGCACTCATTGATGCAAAGCACCATGAATTATATTTATCAAGCATCTCATTATAGCCTTCAAAGATTAGTTTTTCGCCATAATCCTTAAACTCTTCGGCAATTTGAGTCCATAGTTTAACATACAAATCTTTACTCTTATTGTAAATTGAACCATCTGCGACCAACCAGGCTACATTATTAGCACCGGTATCATGATGCACATTTAGAATACAATACATGTCCTGCTCTATTACATAATCTACAATTTCCCGTACACGTTTCATCCATGCAGCATCAACGTCGCCGGTCAATGGCTGTTTATAAGGACTCCAAGTCAAGCTTGATGAAGATTTAAAGAATGCCGATCCCATATGGGGGTACCATGTCACCGGAACACGGATAGCATTAAAACCTGCCTCCTTAAACATCTTAAGGAGTTCAGGTTTTGTAACAGGCTGTCCCCATGCGGTTTCATAAGATTTGGGTGTTCTATCAGTCCATCGCTCTATATGCATATTTGTTGTATCTGTAGATACCGCATCCAGTGAATTTCCCAAATTCCAACCCACCTTCATATTTTTGACTGCAGCACTTGCAGTCTCAAATTCTATAGTCTGCGCCGATAATTTTATTATCAGCATACAAACGCACAACAGGACTGTTACTCTCTTCATACCTTATATATTATTATACACCACCAAATGCTGCATAACCACCATCCACAGGAATTACCACACCTGTCACAAACGATGATATATCACTAAGCAGATAAAGCATTGTACCTACCAAATCTTCCGGTTCACCAAATTTGTGAGTTGGAGTGTTTGCAATAATTTTCTTTCCTCTTGGTTTTAGTTCACCGGTCTGTTCATCGGTCAACAAGAAACGATTCTGATTTGTCAGGAAGAAACCCGGAGCAATAGCATTACAACGAATACCCATCTGCGCTACGTGAACAGCATACCACTGTGTAAAGTTATTTATAG
>JAFYMP010000095.1 GCA_017556585.1 Bacteroidaceae bacterium | reverse complement strand
TACTCCAATTGTACCTTTCTGTTTCATACCTCTTGTATCTTAATTATAATCTGTTTTCAGTTTTTATACTCAACTCTTTGTCGCCTTCATTATAGGAGACCACTATTGTATCGCCTAAATTACACTCTTCCTCAATAACCATCTCTGACAATTTGTCTTCAAGATATGTCTGTATGGCACGTTTCAACGGACGAGCACCATACTCTGTACTATAACCTTTGTCTGCCAGGAACGAATAGACTTCCGGAGCAATCTGTAACACATAGCCCAAATCTGTAACACGATTTTTCAGTTTATCCACTTCAATGGTAACTATCTGAGCAATAGACTCTTTACTTAATTGATGGAAAGTAATTATTTCATCTATTCTGTTAATAAATTCAGGTGCAAAAGATTTGTTAAGAGCCTTTCTTATAAGTTCTTGTGCAAGCTCCTCTTTACCGGCATCAGAAGAATTAAAGCCAATGCCTCTACCAAAATCCTTCACCTGACGCGAACCGATATTAGATGTCATTATAATAATGGTATTTCTAAAATCCACTGTTCTGCCATCACTATCGGTAAGACGACCTTCATCCATTACCTGCAACAGAATATTGAACACATCCTGATGGGCCTTCTCTATTTCATCCAAAAGAACAATAGAGTAGGGCTTTCTGCGCACCTTTTCGGTTAACTGACCACCATTTTCATATCCAACATATCCCGGAGGAGCACCCACCAAACGCGATACCGCAAATTTCTCCATAAATTCGCTCATATCTATTCGGATCAATGCATCAGAACTGCCAAACAACTGTTCTGCAAGTTCTTTTGCAAGCAGTGTCTTACCTACACCGGTAGGACCCAAGAACAGGAACGTGCCTATAGGTTTGTCAGGATTTTTCAGACCAACTCTACTTCTTCTGATAGCTTTTGTCACCATCTCCACAGCCTGCTGTTGAGCCACCACCCTGGTATTCAAAATGGTTGCCAGCCCTTTTATACGCATTCCCTCTTCCTGAGCTATTTTTTGTACAGGAATACCACTGATCATAGAAACCACATTGGCAATATTTTCTGCAGTAACTGTTTCACGCTGTTCCTTCAAAGTCTCTTCCCAGTTTTTCTTTAACTGTTCAAGCTGTACCTCCAGATTCTTTTCTGAATCTCTGTATTTGGCAGCAAGTTCAAAATCCTGACGTAATACAGCATCGTTTTTCCCTCTTCTTGTCTCATCTATCAGTCTCTCCTGATCTTCAATCTCTTTTGGAACGGACATATTAAACAGATGAGTACGAGCTCCGGCTTCGTCCATTACATCAATAGCCTTATCAGGAAAACTTCTGTCTGATATATACCTTTCAGAAAGCTTCACACAAGCAGTTAAAGCATCATCGGAATAGGTAACATTGTGATGATCTTCGTAATAACTCTTAATATTTTGAAGAATCTGAACAGTCTCTTCGGGCGATGTAGGCTCTACTAACACTTTCTGGAATCTGCGTTCCAAAGCACCATCTTTCTCTATGGTTTTACGATATTCATCTACAGTGGTAGCACCAATGCACTGGAATTCTCCACGTGATAATGCCGGTTTCAACATATTTGCTGCATCCATAGATCCCGGAGCAGAACCTGCACCTATAATAGTATGAACCTCATCTATAAACAGAATAATGTCAGGATTTTTCTTTAGTTCCTGCATTATAGAACGAAGACGTTCTTCAAACTGTCCACGATACTTTGTACCTGCTACCACAGCAGCCATATCTAAAGAAAGCAGACGCTTGCCAAACAGTATTCTGGATACTTTTTTCTCCACAATACGCTGAGCCAATCCCTCTACAATAGCAGATTTTCCCACACCCGGTTCACCTATCAGGATAGGGTTGTTCTTTTTTCTGCGACTTAGTATCTGCGAAAGTCTCTCTATCTCTTTTTCCCTGCCTATAACAGGATCCAGTTTACCATCTTCGGCAGCCTTTGTCAAATCCGAACTGAAAGAATCCAGCACCGGAGTATTAGAACCCGAACCGCCCTTCACTTTCTTTGTTTTCTGATACTCTTGCTGCTGACCTGACGATTCCGAAACAGACATCAATCCATCGTCGTCATCATCTAACGGGTCATCATCTGTATCAAGACCCATATTTATATTACCACCCAACGACAAATCCTCTACAATTCGTTTATAATCAATCTTATATGTCTGCAACAATGAAGCAACACTATTGGCATTTTCTCTGGCTATTGCCAACAGCAAATGCTCTGGCCCAACCTCATCTTGTTTATGAAGTCTTGCCTCCAGCATACTGATTCTGATAATCCTGTTCACTACCGATGATAATTGAATATCATCTATTGTTACATTTGAATTTTCTACGTTCAATTGTTCTAATTGCTGTTTCAACAAACTCAAATCAATCTGCATAGCAGCAAGCAGTTCCACAGCTTTGTTGTTTCCGTCGCGCAAAATAGCAAGCATAAGGTCTTCCGGCATCACCATTGAGTGATGCAGGCGCTCGGCTTCCTCTTTGCAGAGTATCAGAATGGCATTTACTCTTTCAGATAATTTTCTATCCATATCTATTATTTAACCTAAATCAATATAATATCAGCAAAAGTTGTGCCATAACTTTTGAGTGACATAAAGTCGCTATTAAAAAAACATAAAAACTAGTATATACCTTATTAAAAATACGCGCGCGCGAGTTGGTTATTTGAATAAAAACAAGTACCTTTGTAGTTACTAAAACAAAACTTTTAAGAAATTGGAACAGGATAGAATTATTAAGGTAAACATTGAAGAGGAGATGAAATCCTCATACATAGATTATTCAATGTCAGTTATTGTGGCTCGTGCTTTGCCTGATGCAAGAGATGGTCTAAAGCCGGTTCACAGAAGAATTCTCTATAGTATGATGCGTGACGGAAACACATCCGATAAGCCATATCGTAAATCGGCACGTACCGTAGGTGATGTTCTTGGTCACTTTCATCCTCACGGTGATTCATCTGTATATGGTGCATTAGTGCGTTTGGCTCAGGACTGGATTATGAGATACCCGCTGGTTGACGGACAGGGTAACTTTGGTTCTATTGATGGTGACAGCCCTGCTGCAATGCGTTATACCGAGGTAAGACTCAGAAAGATTGGTGAAGATATGATGCAGGACATCTACAAGAACACTGTAGATTTTGTTCCAAACTATGACAACAAAGAAGAAGAACCAACCATTCTGCCTACCTGTTTACCAAACCTGCTTATCAACGGTTCATCGGGTATTGCTGTAGGTATGGCTACCAATATGCCTCCACACAACATTTCAGAGGTTCTTGATGGTTGTATGGCTATGGTAGATAATCCTGAAATTACCGTAGAGGAACTGATGCAATATGTAAAAGCACCCGATTTCCCAACCGGTGGTTTCATTTATGGCATGAGCGGTGTACGCGAAGCCTTTGAAACGGGTAGGGGACGTGTTATTATGCGCGCCAGAACAGAGATAGAATCTGGTCCGCAGCACGACAAGATTGTAGTTACAGAAATTCCATACAATGTAAATAAAGCCGAACTCATTAAGTTTATTGCAGATCTTGTATCAGATAAACGTATTGAAGGTATCAGCAATGTAAACGACGAATCAGACCGCGAAGGTATGCGTATCGTCATTGACGTTAAGAAAGATGCAAATGCCAACGTTGTTTTGAATAAGCTCTTCAAAATGACTCAATTACAGTCATCGTTCGGTGTTAATAACATTGCATTGGTAAAAGGTCGTCCTAAGTGCTTAAACCTGCGCGATTTAATTAAATGTTTCGTTGACCATCGTCACGAAGTTGTAATTCGCCGCACAAAACACGATCTGGAAGAGGCTAAAAAACGTGCTCACATACTTGAAGGACTTATTATTGCTTCTGACAATATTGACGAAGTAATTAGAATAATAAAGACTGCAAAATCTCCGGCAGATGCTATCCAGGGCTTGATGGATAGATTCTCACTTGATGAAATCCAGGCAAAGGCTATTGTAGAGATGAGACTCCGTCAGCTTACAGCACTTATGCAAGATCAGTTGCATAATGAATACAACGAACTGATGGCTAAAATTGACTACTTACAGAGCATACTTGACGATCCTGAAAAGTGTAAAGAGGTTATCAAGAATGAACTACAGGTAGTAAAAGACAAATATGGCGATGAAAGAAAGACTGAAATAGTTTTGGCATCGGAAGAGTTCAATCCGGAAGACTTCTATGCTGATGAACCTATGATTATAACCATATCTCACCTTGGTTATATTAAACGTACTCCTCTAACAGAATACAGATTGCAGAGTAGGGGTGGCGTAGGTTCTAAGGGTAGCAGTAAACGCGAAGAAGACTTTATAGAACATATCTTCACAGCATCAATGCACAACTACATACTCTTCTTCACAGAAAAGGGACGTTGTTATTGGTTGAAGGTATATGATATACCGGAAGGAGCCAAGAGTTCAAAGGGACGCGCTATTCAGAACATTCTAAATATAGAAGCCGACAACAGAATTACCGCTTCTATCACTATTAAGTCTTTGAATGACAAAGAGTTTACTCAGTCACATAGTTTGATATTCTGTACAGAAAGAGGTACTATCAAGAAGACATCATTAGAAGACTATTCAAGACCACGTCAGAACGGTATCAATGCTATCAATTTGGTAGAAGGCGATAGAGTCGTAGCTGTCAGATTAACAAACGGTGAAAACGAAATTCTGGTAGCAAACAGCAATGGTCGTGCTATCCGATTCAACGAAAGCACAGTACGTAATATGGGTAGAAATGCTACCGGTGTACGTGCTATCACTCTGGATGACGATGGTCAAGACCATGTAGTAGGTATGATTGCCATAGAAAATCCTGAAGAAGAGACAGTAATGATTGTTTCTGAATATGGTTACGGAAAACGTTCAGATATAGAAGATTACAGAATAACCAACCGTGGCGGTAAGGGTGTTAAGACCATACAGATTACAGAAAAGACAGGTAAACTTATATCTATACAATCTGTAACTAACGATAACGATTTGATGATCATCAATAAGAGCGGTATAACATTGCGTCTTGACGTATCTACCATAAGAGTTATGGGACGTGCCACACAGGGTGTAAGGCTTATCAACTTAGAGAAACGTGGTGACCAGATTGCTTCTATCTGTAAGGTAAACAGCGAAGAACCTGAAGAAGTATCAGAAGTTGAAAACAATGAAAATCAGCAGGTTACAACAGAAAACAGTGAAGCATAAAAAGAAAATAATTAATAACTTAAATACAAATTAAGATGAAAAAGATTTTATTTATGTTCGTTGCAGCATTAAGCATGATAGCATCTGCTAATGCTCAGACATTATCTCCAAAAGAGATAAAAAAGGCAACAAAAGCAGCTCAGAAAGAGGTTAGAGCAGCAAAAGATCAGCTTGCTGACAATGGTAACATTAACTCAGCCCGTACCATTATTGACAGATGCATGAACAATGAATATGTCAAGGATTGGGCAGAAACATGGAGTGTAGCTGCAGATGTATATTTCAAACTTTATACTGATGCAAACATTAAGTCATATCAGGGTACTCCTTATGATACAATTGGTATGTACAACTATATGATTAAATGGTACGATATTGTTTTAACTTGCGACTCACTGCAGCAGATTCCTAACGAAAAGGGCAAGACCAGCACAGCTTGTCGCGACACCCACGGTTACGAAATGTACAGAAACCACACAAACTTTATCAATGCCGGTATTATGTACTTCAACAATCGTAAGGATTACAAGAATGCATACGAAATGTTTGATAAATACTACAAATATGCTGAAACTCCTATATTGAAGTCATATCTTGAACAGGATACAAGTTTTGCAAAATATGCTGTAGAATTTGCATATTTCCCAACATTGGCTGCAAACAATATGGGTGATTATCAGAAAGTTTTGAAGTATGTTGATAAAGCAATTGAAGATCCTGAATATGGTCCATCTTGCCAGAGAATCAAGGCAGAAGCATACGAAAACATGAAGGATACTGCAAACTGGATTAGCAATCTTATGACCGGTATTGTTAACTATCCAACAGACGAATATTTCTACACTAAAATTATTATGTATTATAACGATACAGAAAAATGGGAAGAGTTAGAAAACTTCGTTACCGATATGATTGCTAAAGATCCTAATAAGGCATACAACTATTTCGTAGTAGGTGTATTGAAACAGCAGCAGAAAGATTATGAAACAGCAGCTAAAAATTATGAAATTGCTGTAGAGAAAGATCCGGAACTTGCTGACGCTTATATTAACTTAGGTCTTTGCTATATGTTCCTTGCAAATGAATATGTAGATGCAAATTCACACATCAACTACAGATCTGCTGCATACAAGAAAGTTCAAGAAGTTGAAAAGGAATTTTATAAGAAGGCATTACCAATGTACGAAAAGGTTGAAAAGCTTCTTCCTAACGACGTTGACAAATGGGGTCCACAGCTTTATCAGATTTACTACAAGCTCAATATGAGTAAAGAGACAAGCAGAATGGAAACTATTCTTAAAGCAGAAGGTTTACTTTAATAATTAAGTATAAACGTAGAAACAGCTCAGTATTTATTACTGGGCTGTTTTTATTTATTTCAGTACATCTTTATAGTAGTATTCAAATATTCAAATCTCAGAGGGATGCGTTTTATACGTTATCTATAAAAACCTTTTAATATATATACCTTATATAATAAGGAGAGGGCCCTTTAGGGAGCCCTCTATATCCTATTTAACATAATAGTTATTATGTGAAAAAATACAGCCTACTTATTTTTCTCTTCCTCAAGAATCTGTAAAGCTCTATCTAACACTGTTGTATCGTCTAAAACTACAGCGCCACCATTTGGGCCTGCTTCAATATGGAAACCTACTGATGAACCACTGGTATAATCTGTACCACCAAAGAAATTTCTTACTGTTTCTACATCCAGACCAAGTTCATCTGCTATTCTATGCATACTGCCTTCCGGTAAAGATGCCTTAATCTGGCGAAGCTCATTAAAGGTTATTAATCTGCTCATAATTGTATAATTTTTAAATGTTAGTAATATATTTATTTTTTCTATTATCTATCTCACATTGGCATTATACCTTGCATTATCAATGCTATTATCAAAATAAGCATATAAGTACTGTATAAAACCACTAGAAACACCGATATATCTTTTCTTAGATAACCTGAACTTGTATATAATTCAGACTCTCTATGACTATATTTATAACTATTCCTGGTTAGTACCTTATACAACAGAAATACCAATACAGCCACTAAAACACCGGCTATAGTTCCCACCAATATATCTCCTACGTAATGAACACCTAAATAGGTTCTGGTCAATATATTAAGTACTGCCCAAAACATTAAAGATATAGTAAGATGTTTATTTTTCACCAATAAAGAAACAAACGTTGCAATACCAAAAGAGTTTGCCGCATGACCTGAAAAGAATCCATATTTGCCTCCACGATAACCATTTACAGTATCCATCAGATGCATAACATCAAAATCTCTTGTAGGTCTGTATCTTTCAAACAGTGGTTTAAACACAGAAGACGATAATTGGTCACACAACAAAATTGTCAGTCCTATCATAAATAGAACCAACAATAGTTGTTCGCGTCTGCTATTTCTGATTATAAGAAACAAAAGTGCAACTGCAGCAGGTATCCAGATATAAATTGTAGTATAAAGATGAACGGCTCCATCCCAAAATAGAGAGTCACTGCCGTTTAACGACAGTGTCGCTGAAAGGTCTGTCTCGTTTAGAGCCGAATTTATATCCATTACATACTACCTGTTAAATTATTTCCATTACTTCTACCTGCACCCAACCTTTATTACCATCTTCAAGTTCTATTTCAACCCACTCTTTCATTGAATTGTCCAGAACCTTAACCTTTCGGCCTTCATGAATAATGAAAAGATCGGTTCCACCTTCGCTTGGAGTACTTTTTACCGTTACACTTGGTGACATTATTATGGCACTGTCACGATTTTCATGTCTTCTCTTCTGCGTAGTAGCGAAGATAAAAGTAAAAATGGAAAAAACAAAGAAAATAACGCCAAAATAGAAAGAAATTTTTCTAACAGATATTTTCTTACTTAAAAAATAGATTATAAAACCAGCCATTGCCAGAGCAAACAAACTGATAGTCAATATACTCCATCCATTCATGTCCATTAACGAGACTAAACGCTTAAACCACGTTACTATAAAGAGTTCATTTACTATAGAAAGTTTATCTACCGTTTTAGTTTTTGCAAGTTCCAAATTAAATTGAACATCTTTATCAGAGGGATTCAATATATACGCTCTCTCGTAGCATAAAATAGCCTTTGCTATCTCATCAACTTTAAGATACGCATTGCCTAAATTCATATATAAGGTGGCAGATACACCTTCATTTTCTATAATATTGGAATATATCTCAATGGCCGACATATAATCTGCATCAATATATGCACTATCTGCTTTTGCAAGCAATGCATCTACATCAGTAGCCTCCTGAGCAGCTATAGATACTGTGATTGTAGCAGTTAACAACAATGAAATTATAGCAAATATCTTTTTCATAACCTTTCCTTCTTATTTAATAGCATTCTCCATCTGACCAATAATATTCGCAGCCTCTTCGTATATAGCATCCATACGACCGGCATCATCACCGGGAGCATATTTTGCAAATTCGCAATCGTCTAAAAGTTTAATAGTCTGCCCTATCAAAGCATCGGTCACTCCCCTGCCCTTCAGTTCATTACCTACATTATCTTTAGATAATTTAGCTACCGGAATAACCAATTTGTCTCCAAAATAGCCCCACAACGCACGTAATACCTCATCGTAGAACTGGTCTTTATTATTGTTTACCATCAACTTTTTAGCCACTTTCAAACGTTTCACAGCTGTTGAATTAGCCTTCTTTCTCTTGGTTTTAGCCACATTTGCATTATCGGCAATACTCTTTCTTTCAAGAATCACAACCAAAATCAGAATAATTAACGGAATAATCAAACATATATAGAAACCTAATGAACCAAAGAATACATCGTTGGTTTTCACTAACTTAGAACCGGTAGTACGGAATCTTACATCTTCACCTACAAAACGAAGATCTTCCTTACTTACATATCCGCCTACCCCAACACTTGTGGCTGCATCACTACCAGCACCTTTAGCCACCTTAAGAACATACTCTTTGGTAGTCAAAGTCTTATAAGTGCCTGATTCCGGGTCAAAATACTGGTATTCCAATGCAGGAATCTTATATTCGCCGGCAAAGCGTGGAATTGCCAGATATTCGTAAACCTTGTTACCTGTCTGACGTCCGTTCTTAATAGTATATTTATTCTCTACTTTAGGATCGTAAATATCAAAATCCTGAGGGAACTTTATTTCAGGAGTCTTAACAAGTTTCAAATTACCTGTACCTGAAAGCACTACCTGTATGGTAACAGCTTCGTTTGCAGTAAGTTCTGTAGTATTGATATCTGAACTAATAGAAAAATTACCTACACCGCCATAAAAACTGCCACTCTTACCTGCCGGAAGCGCCTCTACCTGTATAACCTGCTTATTACTAACCAGTTCCTTCTTAATATCAATATATCTGCCGGCATTAAATATAGCATCAAACAAATCTGTGGACTGCACAGGAATTGATATTATACCTTCAAAAGTAGTTGCCGGAATCTCCAATTCACCTGCCTGCTGTGGAAAGAGAACATACTGGCTCCACAAAAGAGTCTTGTAGTTCCTGCCGTTATAATGTTCCAGTTGGAACTCCTTCTGTCTGGGTAGTTCTACCTCCTGAACATGGAAGTTCTTCAAGTCAGGCATGTTAGTAGTAAGATTGGTCAAATTAAGAGAAGTACTAACATAAACCTTATATGTCAAAAGCAGAGCCTCCTGTTCATAAACCTTCTTTTTGTCAACTGTGGCCAGCATAAACAAATCGTCAGCAGCTATAGATGCCGGATTTGATGTCTGCGCAGCAGAACCACTTCTGTTTCCTGACTGTTGTTGCTGTTGCTGATTAGCAGAACTACTCTTATCCTGTGGAAGCACCTTAATAGTCTTACTGCTTGATTGAATAGTCTTTTTATCTACCACAACACTTGCAGGCTGAATAGTAAATTCACCCTCCTCTTCACCTATCAAAACGTATGTATAAGTAATTGATGCAGAAGAAGTTCTCTGTCCATTGATAATCTGCATGCTGCTTGATGTAGATGTACTTGGTCCACTTAATTCAGTCAATCCTTCAAACACCGGAGCACGAAAATCCTTTGCTTTATTAGTGTTCACCGTAAAAGAGACTCTGAATCTTTCTCCCTTAACAACTGCATTTGGTGCCTGCACAGTTAGAGTGACATCCTGAGAATATGCACTCATTGCCACACAGAGTAACAACGATAACACAAACACCTTATTAAATAATACCTTCAAACTTTTCATATATCAATTACCAATCTTTATCCAATTCGCCGCGAGGTTGTACCTGCATCTGTTTCATAACTCGTTCCTGCAACTCTTTTTCATCCTGCATAGCAGCATCAAGCAACTGTTCGGCATTCTCTTTAGACATCTGTTCCTCCTGCTG
>JAFYMP010000094.1 GCA_017556585.1 Bacteroidaceae bacterium | reverse complement strand
CTTTACCCATAGCTTCCTGGATAAGGAGGCCGATAAAGAGGCCGGCAAGATGACATTGGCAAGACTCCTGAAAACAGATGCCGCAAATCTTGTAGCATCCATAGTACTAAACATTGCACCATTTGTAATTATCATCTACGGAGTAGTGGCAGGATGGTTCCATTGGGCATACCTCTTTATACTGATAGCACTTCCCAGAGCGTTGTGGCTGGTAATTTCGCTTTTTAAATTTGCAAAAGGCAAAGATATAGACACCACTTGTCCTCCAAAATTCCTGGGCAAATTCCCTAACTGGGAAGCAACCTGTCAGGCAGGATTAGACTGGTTTATGATACGATGGCTAACCTGCAGAAACCTTGTATCACAATTCTGCGGAGTGGCAGCAGTGGTAACAATAGTACTAAAAGTAATATCGCTATTCTGAATATGTTCAAGAAGATAAGACAGTTTTCATACCTGGCATTCTGGTTTTTACGTGCTCGCTTCTTTGGTCGCAAGGCACCACTTCAGAGTGTTATTTTTATATCAGACAAATGTAACCTGCAGTGCAAACACTGTTCTGTATATCAGTTGGTAAACCCCAACATCAAGAGCTACGAACAGGTATGTGAAGATATACGCTACTGCTACAGCATAGGTTCCCGTTTTATAGACTTTGAAGGCGGTGAACCCTGCATTTGGCGTGATGGAGATAAGACTGTAAACGACCTTATAGACTATGCAAAGAGCATAGGATTCTTCTCTTGCACTATCACCACCAATGCACAGAAAGACTTTAGCAATTCACGTGCAGACAGCATCTGGGTAAGTCTGGATGGAGTGGGGGAATACCACAATGCAGTACGTGGAGAGGGCGTTTTTGAACGTCTGGAAAAGAATGTGGCAGCATGCGGACATCCTGCAGTATCATTCAATATGGCCATCAACACACTGAACAAAGATGCAGTGGCAGCCACCATTGAATATGCAGAAAAGAATCCTGCCATAAAGAGCATATCGCTCAATTTCCATACCCCGTTTGAAGGCACAGAATATCTGGCACTCAGTATGGAGGAACGCGCACCTATTATAGACCTTATACTTGAATACAAAAAGAAAGGCTACAAGATAATGAATTCACGTTCCGGACTGAAAAAAATGAAGAAGATGGATTTCAAAACCCAGTGCTGGGTAACCAACTTCATCTTTTCAGACGGCACTAAAACCCCAACCTGCATAGGTGCCACACAGGGAGTTTGTGACCAGTGCGGTTTCTGTATGGCGGGAGAAATGAACTCCGTATTCAATTTCCACCCTGACACTATTTTTGCAGGCCTAAGTTTAAGATTATAACAGAAAGAAAAATATGAAAATCGCTATAGATTTTGACGGAACAATAGTAGAAGATGCATATCCATCTATAGGCAAAGAGCGTCCATTTGCTATTTCAACGCTTAAAAGCCTTATTGCAGACCGTCACAAACTTATTTTATGGACCGTTCGTGAAGGCAAACTTTTAGAAGAAGCCGTAGAGTGGTGTCGCAGTCGTGGTGTGGAGTTCTATGCCATCAACAGAGATTATCCTGAAGAAGAGGCTGCAAACAACAACCATTTCAGCAGAAAACTAAAAGTGGATCTCTTCATAGACGACCGTAATTTAGGTGGAATACCGGATTGGGGAACCATCTATTCAATGGTATCTCATAAACTCTCTTTTGAAGATTACTATCTGAATGAAGAGAGAATGGCTAATTCAGGTCACAGCCATAAAAATAAAAAAGGTGGCTTTTTCAGTATGTTTAAAAAGTAAACATTTATAGATATTATGAAGAAATTGCTAAAGTTTGCATCAGTATTGCTGTTTGTGGCTGTGTTGGCAAGCTGCACAGCTTACAAAAGTGTTCCTTACCTGCAAAACGTAGATCAGGTAGAGTTGGAAAAGAAACCTCTCTACGATGCTAAGATTATGCCAAAGGACCTGTTGACCATCACTGTAAACACAACAGATCCGGAAGCAGCAGCACCATTCAACCTTACTGTACAGACAGTGTTGAATGCACAGAGTAAAAGTACCTATTCACAGCCAGCACTTATGATGTATCTGGTAGATAATGAAGGAATGATAGATTTCCCTGTATTGGGTCGTCTCAAAGTTGGCGATTTAACAAAGACTCAGGCAGAAGAGATGATACGTCAGGGACTTAAACCATATCTTAAAGAGGTTCCTATTGTAAATGTACGTATGGCCAACTATAAAATTTCTGTACTTGGCGAAGTGGCACGTCCCGGAACCTTTAGCATCAGCAACGAAAAAGTAAACATATTCGAAGCACTTGCACTTGCCGGCGATATGACCGTTTGGGGTGTACGTGAAGATGTGAAACTTATACGTGAAGACAGCAATGGCGAACGTCAGGTAATATCACTCAATATGAACGACGCAGAAGTAATCAATTCAGATTACTACTACCTGCAGCAGAACGACGTTGTTTACGTAACACCAAACAAGGTAAAAGCGCGTAACTCCGATATAGGTAGTGCCACATCACTTTGGTTTACAGCCGGTTCAATGTTAGTATCAATAGCATCACTTCTTGTTAACATTTTAAGATAAGCACAAATGGTAGAGAATAACAATTTCAACAACGTAGATAATCAGGAAGAGGGTGGAATAAACCTTGTAGAGTGGTTCTTTAAGTGCCTTAACAAATGGCATTGGTTTGTTATAAGCATAGTAGCTTGTATAGCTGTAGCATACGTATATACACGCTACCAGACCCCACAGTACAATATCTCTGCTTCGGTACTTATCAAAGAGAAAGATAAAAGATCCGGTCAGGCCGATGCTCTTATGGCTATGCAGGACATGGGTATGTTCTCCGTAACCAGCAGCTTTGACAACGAACTTGAAATTCTCAAGTCGCGTACACTGGTTAAGAGCGTTGTAACAGACCTTAAGCTCTATATCAACAACTATAAAGACAATAAATTCGGTTATAGCACTCCGCTGTATCATAATGAACCCGTAACAGTCTTTATAACACCGGAAGATGCAGTACGTTTTGAAAAAGGTGCACGTTTGGAAACCACCATTCGCACCAATGGCAAACTATCTGTAAAACTGGAATACGAAATAGGAGAACAGGAATATGAATTCGATTACGAATACGAACAACTTCCTGCTGTTGTCTCTACAGACTATGGCGTAATAACCCTTACAAGACCTGCTAATGCACAGGAACTTAAGGAAGATTATAAGATGATAACAACCATATCATCGCCTGTTGCAGTAGCTCGCAGTTATTCAAAGAATCTTAGTGTTACAGCCACATCAAAAATGACCACCATTGCAAACGTATCTCTTCAGAACAGCGTAAAAAAACGTGGTGAAGACTTTATCAATAAGCTGGTGGAGATATATAATAAGGAGGCAAACGACGAAAAGAACATAGTAGCTCAGAAGACAGCAGAATTCATTGAAGAACGTATAGTAGTTATCAATGAAGAACTGGAATCGACAGATAACCTTATTGCTACCTTCAAACAGCGTTCGGGACTAACCGATTTGCAGTCAGAAGCTCAGTTGGCATTACAGGAAAATTCACGTTATCAGCAACTTTACACAGAGGTTAACACACAAATCAGTTTGGTTAAGTTCCTCAGTGATTACGTTGCAAACGGTAACAACACCGGTGAAATTATCCCATCAAACGTAGGTCTGGAAGATTCAGAACTCTCTACAGTTATAGATCAGTACAACGCACTTGTAATAGAGCGTAAACGTTTGCTTCTCACATCATCAGAAAGCAACCCTGCAGTAGTATCTGTAACATCGGCCATAGAGACCATGTACCATACCGTAGAAGCTACTGTAGCAAGTGTGCTTAACGGTTTGGAAATACGTAAACAGGCTATAGAAAAAGAATCAGGATCATTCCAGAACCGTATTAGCGATGCTCCTGAAAAGGAAAAAGAGTACCTCTCTATAGCACGTCAGCAGGAAATTAAGGCTGCTCTTTACACCACATTGTTGCAGAAACGTGAAGAGAATGCCATTACACTGTCTGCTACAGCAAACAATGGTAGAATTATAGCAGAAGCACTTGCCGATGTTAATCCTGTAGAACCTAACTCCATGATGATACTCATGGTAGCCTTCGTGCTTGGATTGGCAATACCTGTAGGTTGCATCTATGTGCAGGATCTGCTCCGCTTCAAGATAGAGGGACGTGCCGATGTAGAGAAGATTACTCAGGTGGCAGTACTTGCAGAAATTCCTAACGGAAAGAACGTAGAAGCTATAAAAGGTAGTGTAATGGTACGTGAAAACCGTAACGATCTTATGGAAGAGGCCTTCCGTGCACTGCGAACCCAGACACTCTTTATGCTTGAAAAGGGACAGAAGGTAATGATGGTAACATCGTCACAACCTGGTGAAGGTAAATCATTTATCACAGCAAACCTTGCAACCAGTCTTGCCTATTTGGGACATAAAGTAATAGTAGTAGGTATGGATATCCGTAAGCCGGGTTTGAACCGTGCATTCGGATTTGACAAGAAACAGTACGGTGTATCAAACTACCTGAATGATCCGGAAGGAACAAACCTGAATGACTACATCTTTACATCAGAATTCAGTGACAATCTGCATATCCTTCCCGGTGGTACAGTACCTCCAAACCCAACAGAACTTGTAGCACGTGTTGCACTGGACGGAATGATAGAGAAACTGAAAGCACAGTACGACTACGTATTGTTAGACTCAGCTCCTATTGGTATGGTAGCCGATTCAGCCATTATAGGTCGTGTGGCCGATATGTGCATCTACGTATGTCGTTCAGAAGTAACTCCAAAGGCAGCATTCAGCTATATCAATGTGCTTAACGATCAGAAAAAGTTCAATAAGCTGGCAGTAGTAATTAACGACGTAGATTATCAGAAACGCAAGAGCCGTTATGGTTATGGCTACGGATATGGTTACGGTTATGGCTACGGATATGGCTATGGCTACGGTTACGATAACAGCAAAAAGAAAAAATAGTAAAATCAGAATATGAGCAAACGCAATATAGTTATCACCGGCGGTGCCGGTTTTATAGGCAGTCATGTAGTACGCCTGTTTGTGAACAAATATCCTGAGTACAACATTATCAACCTTGATAAGTTGACATACGCAGGAAATCTGGCAAACCTGAAGGATATAGAAGACCGTCCCAACTACAAGTTCGTAAAGATGGACATCTGTGATTTCGATGCCTTCTACCAGCTGATGCAGGACGAACAGATAGACGGTATCATTCACCTGGCAGCAGAAAGCCATGTAGATAGAAGCATCAAAGACCCTTTCACCTTTGCCAAAACAAACGTAATGGGCACACTTGCACTGCTACAGGCAGCCAAACTATATTGGGAATCTCTTCCGGAAAAGTATGAAGGAAAACGTTTCTACCATATTTCTACTGACGAAGTGTATGGTGCACTGCAGATGAACCATCCGGAAGGCATAGAACCACCGTTCACCACCACTGCTTCTTCCAGTGAACATCATCTGGCATACGGAGACGATTTCTTCTACGAAACTACTAAGTATAACCCACACAGCCCATATTCAGCCAGCAAGGCAGGCAGCGACCATTTTGTACGTGCTTACCACGACACATACGGCATGCCAACCATAGTAACCAACTGCAGTAACAACTACGGACCGTATCAGTTCCCTGAAAAGCTTATACCGCTCTTCATCAACAACATACGCAACCGCAAACCACTGCCTGTATATGGAAAGGGAGAAAACGTACGCGACTGGCTCTTTGTAGAAGACCATGCCCGTGCCATAGACGTAATCTTCCATGAAGGTAAGATAGCAGAGACCTATAACATAGGCGGTTTCAACGAATGGAAGAACATAGATATAATAAAGGTGGTCATCAACACCGTTGACAGACTATTAGGCAGAAAAGAGGGAGAAGATATGGATCTTATCACCTACGTAACAGACCGTCTGGGTCACGATGCCCGTTACGCCATAGACTCCACCAAACTACAGAAAGAGTTAGGTTGGGAGCCAAGCCTTCAGTTCGAAGAGGGCATAGAGAAGACCGTTCGCTGGTACCTGGACAACCAGGAATGGCTGGACAACGTCACATCGGGCGACTATCAGGCCTATTACGACAAAATGTACGCCAACCGCTAATCCATCAGCAACTTTGTAACCGTATCGCTTACTTAATAGTATCCAACTGCGTAGTCGAAATATTTCATTTCGAATCTTACTAAAATTAGTTTGAATTAATTGTATTATATAAGTTCTGACTATGAGGCTTAAGATTAATAATATCAATAAAGTAAAAGAAGCATCCATAAATTTGAATGGAATTACAGTAATAGCCGGTGCTAATGGTTCCGGAAAAAGTACTGTAGGTAAAATTCTTTTCTCTATGGTAAAATCTGTAAATAATGCTGAAGAAGTCAAGGGACAAAGTACAACACAGCGACTAAAAAAAGCTGTAGATAGTTTATATAAGAGAGTAGGACTTTCTTTGGGTAATTTAAATGACGAACGTATAAAGTTTTTATTCCCTCTTCCTTCACAGAGAATGGTTGAAAGACTTGAAGTTATAAGTGAAGACAAAGAAGCTATTGATTCTTATTTAGGTAATTTACAGGGTGCTATAGATACTATGGATTTTGCACCTAGAATAAAGGTGAAATTCCAAGAAGATATAGAGAATATTAGAATAGCTATGGGGAATAGTCCTGTAGCTGATGTAGCTGTTCAGGTTAGATCTTTTGTTGAGTCTGAATTTCTAGGAAAAATATGTTCTTACGGACACAATGAAGCAAGTGCGTTATTAGAGATGGAGAATCCGGAAGAAAAACTTGAAATCCATTTTAATAATGACTTTGTAGAAAGTGTTAAATATAATTGTAATGAGTTTTTAAGTGATTGTACTTATGTAGAATCACCTTTGTATATGCACATTTTAGATACTTTAATGAATGCGGCAACATACAAAGAATATCAACGACACAAACGTCGAGTGCAATATCACGGAATGGTACCTATCCATATTAAGGATTTGGCAACAAAACTTGATGCACTCCGTTTAGTCAGACCCGATCTTTTTAATTTAAATGATTCCACAATTGATATAAGTTCTATTATTGGTGGTAAATTTGAATATGACGAAGATGCTAAAAGAATTGTCTTTAAAGATCAAAATAATGGTTCGAATTATTCTCCTATTAATATAGCATCCGGAATCAAATCCTTTGGATTAATACAGATTCTGCAACAAATAGGAGTAATAAATAACAATAGTTTCTTAATATGGGACGAACCGGAGAATCATCTTCACCCAAAATGGCAAGTGGCTTTTGCTGAACTTATAGTACAGTTATCGAAATGTGGAGTTCCTATTCTTATTAGTAGTCATAGCCCATTCTTTGTTCAGGGTATTCGTTACTTTTCTGCAAAATACAAAATAGAGAAATATACCAACTATTATTTGGCAGAAGAATATGAAGATGGTCTTTCTGTTATTAATGAAGTAACTGATAACTTAAATGCAATATTCAGCAAATTAGCCGAACCGCTTAATGAAATAATGAATGTTGACTTGGTTCGCAGAGAGGCAAATAAAGAATAATCATGACCCCACAACAATTATACGATATAATTAAAAGTGCATATCCTCAGTGTGAGGTTACTTCGTTATGTCATACCAATAAAACATGTATCGGTAAGGGTTTTTGTGAGGATAAACAGTCAACTAACGTAATTGATTTTGATTTAGTAAAGGAAATAAAATATAATGGTCAGACGCCAACACCTGCTTCAGTAGATGCTGTTTGTGTATCATCAGGTAAAAGACCGGTATTTTGTTTTGTTGAAATAAAGGGATGGCAATTATACATAGATAATATGTATCATCAGAGAAATTCAATACAAGAGACAGCCACAAGTTATAATCTTGCTGGGAAATTATCTGATAGCCAACGCTTATGTATGGAACTGGCATCCGATAAAAATCTATTTGCCAATATACCTGTTCGATTTGTTTTAGTAACAGATATAGACACAACAACAAACGGTATTGGTGCTCTTCATTCTATGCTTAATCAGTTAGGACAAACATCAACGAATGTTTATTCTGAGTGCCTTACCCAAGCACGCAGAACACTTGACTCAGAAATATATATTGACAGAGAGTATATTACATGTAAAAAATTTGATAACTTCTTAAATTTGACATTGTAATAATTTTTTAATAAAAAGAATCCTTAATCTGACCCATTAAGGAAATTTCGTGTAAAAATCAATTACCAAATTCTAAGGTCAAATTTTTTGACCATAGAACACAAAGAAGTGCTACAACAAGTGGTAGTCAAG
>JAFYMP010000093.1 GCA_017556585.1 Bacteroidaceae bacterium | reverse complement strand
TGACGCAAGTTGAAAATATAGCCATTAACCATAATTTGGGAATTCAGGTGGAAGCGTGGGGGCCATTTGGACAAGGCGATATAGATATTTTAGGCGATTCATTATTACAATCGCTTGCAGAGAAATATAGTAAAACCGCTTCGCAAATTGTGTTGAGATGGATTGTGCAGCGTGACTTAATTACTATACCTCGTGCCAAACCAAATCATTTTGCGGAGAATCTGGAGGTTATGACTTTTGAATTGAGTCATGAAGACATGGATGAAATAAGTTCTTTGAACAAAAATCTACGTTCAAATGTTCTAAACGATCCGGAAACTTTCCCTTGGTAAACTCAGCTAAATTATAAATAAAGTTAACAATAGAATACTTTATGTATATTATTGTTTGCTATATGTAATCTATTGTATACATTTGTGCCATGTTTAACATTTTATTCGTATGATTTATGAAGAAATATTATTTACTTGATTACAAATGGCAAAAAATAGGATTTGCTATTATTGTGTTTTGCATTGTTCTTGTATTGGTTTTTTACAAGAGTGTTATATATACTTTTTATCCTTTTTTGTTGGATAATTTGGATTATGAACAGGAAATTCATTCGTGGGTTCCGGGACTTTTTATTTGCTTACTGCCAACAGCTTTTGCGCTTATTGCGTTATCTCAAGAAAAAATTGATGATGAAAGAATAAAAGAGACCAGACATCAGGTGTTGGCAAGAATGGTGATTATATACATATTTGCAATCTTTGTAAAGCAGTTAGCTTATGTTATTCTAACATATTATTTTTCGCCACAAACTTTAGGTTTGGTTAGTTGCATTGCGCAACCATTCTTAGGTATAACTGCATTTATGGGGTACTATATCTTATTTTTTAAATTATCTTTGTGGAAACAGAATAAAGAGTTGAGTTATGAAGAATAATTTAAGGGTAGAACGCGCTCGTTTGCGTCTGACTCAACAAGAGTTAGCCCAACAAACCGGTGTAACTCGTCAAACAATAGTAGCCATAGAACAAGGAAGATTTAATCCGTCTGTAATTCTTGCACTAAAGATGGCACGTGTTTTTAATACATCAGTTGAAACACTTTTTGAATTAGAAACTACAGATTAAAATTCGTTGCTTTTGTTCGTTGTTGCGGCAGATTTTATATTGTACTAAAAATTATAATTATTAACAGAGTCTCTATAGTTGGAAAGCATCCTCTTAGGGATGGGTAATCGTGAAATTTATTTTATTGTTAACTAATCAGAATTCTAGTTGCATTAGTAAGTAGAATTCACTTATTTGAGTTCCAGGTCTAAGCGTTTGGTTAAGTCGGATAGGGCAGGGTTTTCCTCCTTCATCTGGTCAAGACGTTGTGCGCGTGTAAGAATACGTGAAACGGCATCTGTTGCTTCTTGTATAACAATACTCATCTTTAGATTTGCATTGTTGAAGTGAGTACCTAATGCAGCAAGGATTTGGTCTTGATATGCTTTAATGTCTTCTTCCACCATCTTGTTAAAGACGGTTATTGTAAAGCTGTCCGATGATGTTACCACCGGCTTTATGTTTACCATTCTGTTGGCAAGCGGAGCCTGTTCTCTGGGTAGTTGTGATGCATAATCCATCCAATGAACCTGTAATAGATCGTCAGTTAGAGGACGTATCTGTTTGCTTTCATTTACTACCGCTTTGGCTGTTTCTGCCTTTGTGGCTTCTTGCTTTTTATTTCCGTAAATAGATGTAAATATGGCATCGCGTCCCTTTTTGGCTACCTGACGTGTAGCTTTTACCTCTATGTTAATGTTTGGAATAGCACCATTTGCGGTATTATTAACTGGAGTAGAAACCGGCGCCTGAACTCTGTTTACCTGTGGAGACACAGTCTTTGCTGTCGTAGCCTGATTAGGAACAACAGCTTGGAATATGGGTTTTAATCTTTTGGGCTTACGCCCACTGGATTCATCGTCTTCATCTATGGCCTGAGCAGCCTGAATGATGGTTAGTTCAACAAGCAGACGTTTGTTCTTACTAATCTTGTAATTCAAATCGCAGTTGTTAAAGATTTTCATTACACGGTATAGGAACTTGGTTTCGCACTTTTCGGCCTGTTTTCCATAGCGTTCACGTATAGTTCCGCTTACATTGAGTAACGGTAGTGTGCAGGCATCTTTACTTACTAACAGATTTCTAAAATGCAACATCAATCCGCTAATAAGATGGCTGCAATCAAATCCCTTTTCCATTATCTCATTAAGAAGTAAAAGAGCTTCCGGAATCTTTTTTTCTATGAATAGATCTGTAAATCTAAAATAGTATTCATAATCCAGCACATTCAGATTTGCAATAGTCTGGCTGTATGTTACGTTTCCGCGTGTAAAACTTACTACCTGATCAAAAATTGAAAGTGCATCGCGCATACCACCATCAGATTTCTCAGCTATTATGCTCAATGCTTCTGTTTCTGCCTGAACACCCTCTTTTTCTGCAACATCCTTTAGATGAGCAACAATACTTTCGTTGCTTATCCTGTTAAAATCATATACCTGACAACGTGATAGGATAGTAGGTATGATTTTATGTTTTTCTGTTGTTGCCAATATAAAAATGGCATAGTGAGGTGGTTCTTCCAGCGTTTTTAGAAATGCGTTGAATGCTGCCTGTGAAAGCATGTGTACCTCGTCAATCACATACACTTTGTATTTGCCATTCATAGGCGGTATTCTTACTTGGTCTGTAAGCAAACGGATATCATCTACTGAATTGTTGCTGGCAGCGTCAAGTTCAAATACGTTGTATGAACGCAGTTCTTCGTTAAAGCTACGGCATGATTCGCACTCGCCACATGCTTCACCTTCCGGAGTAAGATGTTCGCAGTTTATGGTTTTTGCAAATATTCTGGCACAAGTGGTTTTACCCACACCGCGAGGACCACAAAACAGGTAAGAATGTGCCAACTTACCGGATTGAATAGCATTTTTCAGTGTCGCTGTCAATGCGCCCTGTCCCACAACTGTTTGGAATGTGGCCGGACGATATTTTCTTGCAGAAACTACATAGTTATCCATAGTGTATTGCTATTGACTGTTTCAAACATAAATTACTATGGCGAAGTTAGCTATTTTTTCTCTCTTATCATTCAGAAAAGTGATAAAAATTGTATCTTCGCAAACAACAATAAAAGTGCGATGGTTATGGATGAGAATAATAAGATCGATAAGAATGGAATTCTGGAGTTTATAAAGAATAACAAGATACTGCTTGCCATTCTTTTTTTTGTAGTTTTTATTTTGTTTATAGATGACAACAATCTGTTTGTGCGTATTACTCAGAAACGTGAAATAAGAGAACTGAAAACTGAGATAGAGGCATATAAAAAGCAGATAGAAAGAGATGAAAAGTTAATTCAAGAGCTTGATGACGACAGTCTTTTGAAAGAACATATAGCAAGAGAAAAGTATTTTATGCGTCAGGAAGACGAAGATATATTTATCTATAGATAGTGGTTATGAATAAGATGATAAACGTGATGATGACCATTGGAGGAGTTCTCCTTTTAGTGGGTGCAATGGTGATGATAACCGGTTGGGAATATGCTCCTTACATATATTTGTTAGGCTCTGTTATGTTTGCATCTGCCCAATTGTCAGACAGATACGATGGAGATGATATGATACTGAAAAGATTACGTCTGCAACAGGTGTTAGGTTCAATTTTATTGGTTATTACAGGTTTTCTTATGTTCTCAAGTAATTATCATCAGCAGTTGATGTTTAACAATTCTATGAATGATACACTAAGATCTTTTTTACTTACTCTGACTGCCAGAAACAGTTGGATTGTAACTCTCTGTATAGCCACACTGTTTGAACTCTATTCATCATTCAGAATTGATGCCAGAAATAAGGAATTGGAAGATAAAGAAGAGTAATAGTAAACTTTTTTTAACACATATTGTATTGTAATATATTGAGGAACATTAAATAATGATAAAATAATTCCTCATTTGAACAACGTATTAATCTGCGTTGTATTTTTGCACTCCGTTTAAGAAATTTATGTATGAAAAGTGTATGTTTAATACTAATGTCGATGCTCTTAATCTTGCTGCTCGATTCTTGTGTGCACAAATACAAGATAGAAGGTAAGGTGGATTTGTATGGATACGAAGGATTGCAACTGAATTTAGTAAGTTATACAGATGGCGATTTTAGCTTTATTGATTCCTGTAAAGTTTATCATGGTCAATTTAAGATGGATGGTATTGTAGATGATATAACATTTGCAATATTGTGTCGTGGTAAAGAGCCTATTCTGCCTCTATATCTGGAGAAGGGCGAAATAAATGTAAATATGAAGCCTACACAATACGATGTTGATGGAACTGAACAGAATGAACTTCTGTATGGCTTTCTTGCTGAGAAACGTATTATAGATAACAGGTATGAAGAGACAGTGCAGAAAAAGATGTCTCTAATTTCAAATGGACTGTTCAATAAAGACGAATTGGAACGTATAGACAAAGCCATAGACGAGATATGTGTAGAAATGGAGAACTTAATGTATAAGTTCATTACAGAAAACTTTCAACAGAAAGTTTCAGTAGGTGTATTCTCTATGCTTTGCAATTCAGACAACAAGACCATAACTCCTCTTATAAAGCGAATATTGGATCATGCTCCAAAGGAGTTCCTTAAATCACCCTATGTAGAGAGTTATGCCAATCAAGTGGGGTACGAATTAAACTAACTGTTCCTATTACAGAATAGAACCCGTTCACCAAAAAATTTGTCAGATACTTTTCCTTCCTTGTAAGCTATCTGACCATTTACAAATGTACTGTGGATATTCCATCCAAAACTTTTACCTTCTAATGGGTTCCAACCGCACATGTTAAGGTGTGAATCTGCTATGTTAGGATTTTCTGTGATACATTTTGAGACAAGTACCAAATCAGCTTTGTAACCTGTTCTTATAAATCCTCTTTTACAGATGCCAAACAATTCTGCAGGATTATGGCACATAAGTTTTACTATGTCTGTAAGTTTTAATACACCCTGATCTGCTAAATCAAGCATTGAAATCAAGGAGTAGGGGTGAGTGGGCATACCCGATGTGGCTGTCAATGCGCCACCCTCTTTCTCTTTTAGCAGATGTGGGGCATGGTCTGTACCTACAATATCTATGGTTCCATCAGTAAGTGCTGCGCGTAGGGCAAGTCTGTCATCTCTATGTTTAATTGACGGGTTGCACTTAATTTTAGCACCCAATGTTTCATAATCTTCAAAACTAAATACCAAATGTGCTATACAGGCTTCTGCTGTTATTCTTTTGTCTGAAAGAGGCTGCTTTGAGAATAGTTGCAGTTCTTTTGCAGTACTTAAGTGCAGAATATGCAGTTTTACATCTGTACCTGCAGCTATATCTATGGCTTTTGCTGTTGAAGCATAGCAAGCTTCTTGATTTCTTATAACCGGATGGTAGTGAATGGCAGGCGAATCGCCTACCTTCATCTTTACTATATTTGCGTTCCGGTTTATTATGTCGGTATCTTCGCAGTGGGCAGCAACAGGCATTTTGGCTACACTGAATAGTTGGCGTATGGATGTAGCATCATCTACAAGCATTCCACCGGTGCTTGAACCCATAAACAGTTTAACACCGCATATACTGTTCGGGTCTATCGATTCTATTTCAGACAGATTGTCCTTTGTTGCTCCTATATAGAATGAATAGTTGGTGGCACAACTCTTTTCAGCTATTTCAAATTTATCCTGCAGCGCCTTAACTGTGGTGGTTTGTGGTATGCAGTTGGGCATATCAAATATGGTGGTAACACCACCGGCTACTGCCGCTCTGCTTTCTGAATAGATGTTGGCTTTATGTGTCAGTCCCGGTTCTCTAAAGTGTACATGATCATCTATTACACCCGGCAAAAGGAATAGGTCTGTAGCATCTATTTTATTGCTGAAATCAAGATTGGGTTCTTCCGTTACAAGATAGATACCATAAATAGTGTCGTTTTCAATAACAACCGATGCTTTGCAGATTGTTCCTTCGTTTACAACCGATGCATTGTGAATAAGAGTATATGCCATTATGAAATCTGTTTCTGTGGATATTTCCTAAACCAACTTGATACTTTAAGTCTGATAACTCCAAAGAGAGCTTCGCTAAATATACCTCCACTCATCTTTGATGTACCTAATTCGCGATTTACGAATATTACAGGCACCTCCTTGATTTTGAATCCGCATTTGTATGCGGTAAACTTCATCTCTATCTGGAATGCATAGCCTTTGAAACGTATTTTGTCCAGTTCTATAGTTTCAAGTACCTGACGTCTGTAGCATTTAAAACCGGCAGTGGTGTCTTTAATTTTTACTCCTGTTACCAACTGAACATATTTGGAAGCATAATAAGACATTATTACTCTTCCCATAGGCCAGTTTACAACATTTACACCGCTTATGTACCTGGAGCCAATCGCTACATCATAACCATCTTCGCGACATGCTTTGAGCAGGCGAGGCAGATCTTTTGGGTCGTGTGAGAAATCGGCATCCATTTCAAAGATATAGTCGTATTTATGTTCTATAGCCCATTTGAAACCTGTTATGTATGCAGTTCCCAAACCCAATTTGCCGGAACGTTCTACTATGAATAGTCTATCTGCAAATTCCTCTTTTTGCAGACGTTTTACAATATCGGCTGTTCCGTCAGGTGAACCATCGTCAATAATCAGAATATTGACATTGATGTCTAAACCTAATACTGCACGAATGATATTCTCTATATTCTCCTTCTCATTATAAGTGGGAATAATTACTATGCTGTCACTGCTATTCATAATGTTGCAATTTTTCTTCTTGTCCTTAATATCACAAAAGTAAGTTTAATAAAACTATAATGCAAGAGAGTGGATAAAAAAAACGGACCAATTTTTCAATTGGCCCGTTCTGTATGCTATTAAAAAATTATCTGCGACCCTTTCCGCGAGATTTTTTCTTCTTGCTCTTAGACTTTTTCATTACGTTGATAGTAACTAACACAACAATAATTATAACTGTTGCAGCAACAATCAGTAACATACCTATGTTCAAACTGTCACCTTTGATTCTTGACCACATATCCAGCATAGCCTCTGTCCTGTCTCCGCAGTCGTGCATCAGTGCGCAACGTTCTATAACCTTTGCATCAGGATAAAGAATAGGGCTTGCCTTAACACTATCGGCATCTTCACCAAAGAAATATGTCAAGTCTATAGTCTCTTCAAGTTCATCATCTGTAATGTAATCCATTATTTCAGGAGTAGCTATAACACTTACATAGCCAATCTCTTCCATATTACGAATGGCATTCTCAGGAATACACATATAGTTGATGAAATAACTTGCAGCTTTTGTGTTCTTTGCAAACTTAGGTATAACCCAACCATCAAACCATACGTTACTGCCTTCTTCTGGAACTACATAATCCAAATCTACAGCATCGCCAACTTCGTCCATTGCCCACATTGCATCGCCACTCCAGGTAACATTTACCCAGGCTTTGCCCTGTACCATACGTTCTTTACCAAAATCTACTTCCCAACCGGCAATATTATTTTTGGCTGCAATCATTGTATCTTCAAATAGTTTCAATGCATCATCGCTACCATCGTTCATAATGGTAGAACGAGATACTTTTCCACTCTTTATTTCGTTTTGGCGAACATACATCATAATAGAACCATATACGTCACGAACCGCATCCTTCATCAAGATTTTGCTTTCATATTTTGGATCCCAAAGAATACCCCAGGTAGATGCCTCTTCTTTGGTTACCATTGCGGTATTGTACATAACACCTGTTGTGCCCCACATATAACCTACAGCATAATCGTTTGCATTTACACTGTTAGACATCTTTGCAAACTGATCTTTGGCGTATGGAGATACATTCTTTGTGTAGTCGGGTGTTGAACCAAAATCTTTGCTGATAGGTAGGAGTAGGTTGTTACGCAACATTCTCTCTATAATGTATTCCGATGGACAAACTACGTCATAATCTTCGTGACCTTTTTCAATCTTAGTAAGCATTACTTCGTTTATGTCGAAAGTCTGATAGATTACTTCAACATCTTCGCCGGTCTGTTGTTTATACCATTCCTCAAATTCAGTAATAAGATCTTCATCAATGTAATCGGCCCAATTGTAAACCTTGAGAATCTGATTACGATCATCATCTTTTGCAAACACTTGTAGTGAGATACCCATCAGTACTGCAACTACAAAAAAGATACGTGAGATTCTTTTCATTTTTTTCTTCTTTCTTTTTAAAAGTTAAAACTAATATGTTGTTTTTGTCTCATTCTTTCTGCTACGTCTGTTTATCACTATAAGCAGTATAAGCACTGTTAGGAAAATTATAGATGCTAAACAACGTAATTCAGGTGTCAGACCACCTTTTCTTGCATCGGCATAAATGTATGTGGAGAGAGTCTCCAGACCATTGCTGCCTTTGGTGAAAAGAGTTACTGCAAAATCGTCAATAGAGAGAGTGAATGCCAGTATGAAACCGCTTATCATTCCCGGCTTGATTTCCGGAATAATAACTTTTCGGAATGCCTGGAATGGGGTTGCACCCAAATCGAGAGCAGCTTCGTATATATTTGGATTCATTCTGTTCAGTCTGGGCATAACGCTTAAAACAACGTATGGTGTGCAGAATGCAATATGTGCCAGAATAACTGTTACAAAACCACCCGATATACCTAAACTTACAAACAATAAAAATAGAGATATACCTGTTATAATGTCAGGATTTATCATAGGTATATTGTTTGTAAACTGTATTGCCTGACGTACTTTCCTGTTTTTGATGTTGAATATTCCAACAGCTGCCACACTGCCAAGTATGGTAGATAATGATGCTGCAATAAGAGCAATTATAATTGTGTTTAGCAGTGCTGTAGAAATAGCCGATGCGTGTTGAGCACCACCTGTCAGCAGTGAAGCATACAGATCTAACGAGAACCCCTTCCAATCTCCAATTGTTTTGGAATTGGTGAAAGAGAATATCACAATGATTGCAATCGGGGCATAAAGTATGACCAGAAGCAAATACAGATATGCGTTTGCCAGAATCTTTTTCATATCAATCCTCCTTCGTTAATGTTATCGTCCTCTTTATTGCTTATCACACTTGTTAAAGCAATTATTATAAGCATTATCAGTGATAGAGCAGCACCATAGTTCATAGTGTCGCTCATCATTATATTATCTTGAATAATTGAGCCGAACAGGCGTTTGTTATTCAGAGTCAATATCTCCGATATGGCAAATGTGGATATTGTAGGCAGGAATACCATCAATATACCGCTTACTATACCCGGAATAGACAGTGGCCAAATTACTTTGGTGAAAATTTGCAATTTGTTTGCTCCTAAATCTTGAGCTGCCTCTATGTAACTTTTATCTATCTTCTGTATGGTGTTGTAGATAGGGTAAATCATAAACGGCAGAAAATCGTAAACCAAACCAAAAATCAATGCTCCTTCGCCCAATTCCAGATGCATAAAATCAAATAGAGCAACTGTGGCAAGTGAACGCATAAGTACGTTTATCCACATAGGCAGTATAAAGAGCATTACCAGTGTCTTGTTTCTGTTCAGTTCTGCATTGCTTAAAATGTAAGCGGCAGGATAACCTATTAAAATACAGAGAACAGTGGTTATCAATGCTATACCTATTGAGTAGATAAAGGTGTTAAGCGCTTCCGACTGGGTGGCAAACTTTACAAAGTTCTGTAGAGTAAAACCTCCGTCATTCGATTTGAATGCATACACACCAATAAGCAGTAACGGCAATACTGTGAACAATATCAGGAACAATACGTATGGTATTACCCAATTGCTGCGTTTGGTTATCAGGTTTGATAGTTTCATACGCGCTTGCTTATCTTCAGGTGTTCAGGGTTAATTTTAATACCCACCATATCGCCATCGTCCCAAACATCGTTTGTATTTACATAGATGTCTTCGCCACTGTCAGTAGTTACTGTCAGATGATAGTGATTACCTTTATAAAGAATGAATGATACTATTCCGGCAGCATAACCGTCTTCTATATCGTCCATTAACTCTATGTTGTCAAATTTAATCTCTACGTTTACTTCGTCTCCGCTTTCCAAACCCTCTTGTGGCAGACATTCAAATGTTTCGTCAAGAATGGTAACGTGATTTTCGTCTTCCATAGTTCCAACTAAAGTGTTGGTGTAGCGCTCTTTATGCATTACGTGTATATCGGAAGGCTTAATGATAAGACTAACCTCTTCTCCTGCTTCGAATGCGTTATAATCCTGAATGATAAGTTCGTATCCGTTGTCGGTTATTACTACCATTTCGTAGTGTACTCCTTTAAATATACAGGTAGATACCACACCATTCAGCATTGCAGATTGGTTGCGCTGCATTATGTAAATATCTTCCGGTCTTATAACAACATCTACGTGTTCATCTTTCTTGAAACCTTCGTCCACGCAGTCAAATTCGTGATACATAAACTGAACTTTTCTGTCCTCTTTCATTATACCGTTCAGAATGTTACTATCACCAATAAAATCTGCTACAAACGGATTGATAGGTTCATTATATATATCGGTAGGTTTGCCTATCTGCTGTACCTTACCTTTATTCATTACAACAATAGTGTCGCTTAGTGTAAGCGCCTCTTCCTGGTCGTGTGTTACATAGATAAAAGTAATGCCCAAATCTTTATGCATCTGTTTCAATTCCAACTGCATATCTTTACGCATCTTCAGGTCGAGTGCAGCCAATGGTTCGTCCAATAACAGAACCTGTGGCTTGTTTACTATAGCGCGTGCTATAGCTACTCTCTGTTGCTGACCACCTGATAAAGAATCTACATTACGTTCTTCGTAATCGGTCAGTCCCACAAGTTTCAATACACTGCGTACCTGCTTGTCTATCTCCTCTTCGTCAACCTTTTTCAACTTTAGTCCAAAGGCGATGTTTTCATATACATTTAGGTGTGGAAATAGTGCGTAACGCTGGAATACGGTGTTCATAGGACGTTTGTGAGGAGGTATCTGAGTGATATCCTGACCATCCATTCTGATGATTCCTTCCGATACTTGGTTGAATCCGGCAATAAGGCGTAGCAGGGTGGTTTTACCACATCCTGACGGGCCTAAAATGGTCACGAATTCACCTTTCTTGACAAAAAGACTTACATCATCGAGAACTTGCTTGTCGCCAAACCACTTTGAAACGTGGTCTATCTCAATGATGTAAGTCTTCTTGTCGTTCGATATGTTGTTTGCTGAAACAGCACCTGGGATATCAGGTGCGCGCTGTGTGCAGTCTTTGTCTGTGAGCTGCACGATTGGACAGTTTTTTTGAATATTTGTCATTTCAGTTAAAACGCATAAGAATTTGTCATTATTTCGGGGTGCAAAGATAGTTTTTTTGTAGTTTTGCACACAAATTCAAACGTAAAAATTAACAATGATGAGAAAAAATTTTTTTGTTGCACTTGTTGTTGCAGTCCTAACAACAATTCCTGCATCTATTAAGGCAGGAGAAAATGAATGGTTTTTTGAAACAGAAACAACTATCACCACCAATTACATTTGGCGTGGTATGTCTGTTGCAGGTCCATCTGTTCAGCCTGGTCTGTCGGTAGGTTTTAGTGGAGATTTATTAGAAGTTTCTGCAGAAGCATGGGCAAATGCTTCACTCGATCCATTGTATGATTTCAAGCACGAAAGAACTTCTTGTAATGAATTCGATTTTTCACTTTATGCCACTTTAGGTGGTCTGACTCTCTCTGTTTCGGACTATAACTATTCAATGTCAAACTACTTCAATTCATCATATTTGGATAATCACGAATTGGATTTTCAGTTGTCATATTGCGTAAGTGAAGATTTGCCTCTTTCATTCACATGGAGCAGTCTTCTATATAACAACTATGAATTGGGAGAATCGGAATTTGCCCACTATTTCCAGTTTGGTTATGAATTTGAATTGGTAGGTCTTGATTTTTGGTGCGAACTGGGTGCAGTGCCAACAGAATCGTGGTACTACGATGTAGATGGTTTTGCACTTACAAATGTTACATTGGGTGCTAACCTGAATAATGCAGGCTTGCAGCTTACATATAATCCGGCATGGAATGACTTTTCATTTGCCGTATCATACACCTTTTAATGGAGTTAACTGAATTAAGAAAACAATACAATAGACTTGCTCAGTGCAAGGCATTACATAAAGAGCTTGCAGAAAAACAGTCCAATCACGTTTTTCTGCAGGGTCTTATTGCGTCGTCTCCGTCGTTGGTGTTCAGTACATTGTTTGAAACAGATTCTGTTCATCTATGTTTAATAGTGCTGAACGATAACGAAGATGCCGCATATTTCTATCACGATTTAGTACAGATATTGGGAGATACCAATGTCTTGTTTTTTCCATCGGCCTACAGACGTGCTGCAAAATATGGTCAGAAAGATGATGCCAATGCTATTTTGCGTACAGAAGTCTTAAGTCGTCTTTCTATATTTAAAGAGGATAGCGACAAACTGTTTATAGTAACCTCTCCCGATGCTTTAGCCGAATCGGTAGTTTCAAAAAAGAATCTTAACGAAAATTCCATCTCACTGGAGACTTACCAAACTATAGATAGAGATGAAATTCAGAACAGACTCTTTGATCTGGGCTTTGAACGTGTAGATTACGTTTATGAACCTGGCCAATATGCTGTACGAGGAAGTATTCTTGATGTGTTCTCTTTTTCGTCAGAAAATCCATTGCGAATAGATTTCTTTGGTGATGATATAGATAGTATTCGCCTGTTTTCAGTAGAGTCTCAGTTATCACTTGAAACAGTAGAAAATGCGGTTATAGTACCTCGTATGGGGGGTGATAACATAGAACGTGTATCTTTGTTAGAATTCCTGCCTGAAAATTCTGTTATAGTAGCCAGAGATTTACTTTGGGTGGCAGATAGAGTGGAATCTATAGGCAGGGAGGTGGAAAACAGCAGTTCTATAGCTACTCATATAAGAGAAATAGAACAGGCAGAAAAACCTGAAATAGTAGATGCCAAAGATTTTATACGCAAATTTTTATCGTATAGAAAAATAGAGTTTGGATCTAAACCTACAGGCAATGCTGATGTTACAATCAGCTTTGACACATCAAATCAGTCTTTGTTCCATAAGAATTTCGATTTGGTATCATCTACTTTTACAGACTATATTGTTAAGGGATACAAACTCTACATATTGACAGATAACAGTAAACAGGCAGATCGTCTGAAGGCAATTTTTGAAGAACGTGGAGAACGTATTCAGTTTACTCCCGTCAACAAGACCCTGCATGAAGGTTATGCAGATAACCTGCTAAAATGCTGTTTCTTTACAGACCACCAGATTTTTGACCGTTTCCACAAATATAATCTGAAAAGCGATAGGGCCAGAAACGGAAAGGTAGCACTCACTTTAAAAGAACTGAGTGAATTCAATATAGGCGATTATGTGGTTCACATGGATCACGGAGTTGGAACTTTTGGCGGTCTGGTAAGGGTTCAGAAGGGAAACTCAATGCAAGAAGTGATAAAATTGATATACAAGAATAATGATGTAGTTTTTGTGTCTATTCACTCTCTGCATAAGGTATCTAAATACAAAGGAAAAGAGGGCGAACCACCTCGTATAAATAAACTTGGTTCAGGCGCCTGGGAAAATCTTAAAGAGCGTACCAAAGGTAAAATTAAGGATATTGCCCGCGATTTGATTAAGTTGTATGCCAAACGCCAGCAGGAACAGGGATTTGCTTACAGTCCCGATTCATATCTGCAAAACGAATTAGAGGCAAGTTTTATCTACGAAGATACTCCGGATCAGCTGAAAGCCACTTTAGACATAAAGGCTGATATGGAGAGTAGCAAACCTATGGATCGTCTTGTTTGTGGCGATGTGGGTTTTGGCAAGACAGAGGTAGCCATACGTGCAGCTTTCAAAGCAGTTGCCGATAATAAGCAGGTGGCAGTACTTGTTCCTACCACTATATTGGCTTTCCAGCATTACAAGACATTCAGTGAACGACTAAAGGTTTTTCCTTGTACGGTAGATTACTTAAGTCGTGCCAGAACAGCAGCCCAGACAACCGATATACTTTCCAGATTGGAAGCCGGAAAGATAGATATTATAGTAGGTACACATAAACTTATTGGAAAGAGTGTTAAGTTTAAAGAC